>JBCDHV010000108.1:0-9539 GCA_038749615.1 Bacteroidota bacterium | reverse complement strand
GCCGGGCGCTACCGCGTCGAGGTGGTGGCTCGCGGGAATGATTCGGCCGGCGTGTGGTTGGAAGACTACGTGGGCAACCCAGACGACCGGACCTACAATGTGACGGGTACGATCCCCGTCGTGCCGGACACGGCGTTCGCCGCGGTCAGGGTAGAGGGCAGCCCGTTCGACGCTGGCCTGCGCCCAATGCGGCTTCATGTGTCCGGCGGTGCGGTGGACATCGACCGGATCATTTTTACGCTCATGCGCCCACATCGTCCGTCGCCCGTGACGCTGGAGCAGAACATGGACGGCGAAACCTGGGCGCTGGCCTGGAGCGACGAGTTCGAAGGTGAGAGCATCGACACGACGAAGTGGACGTACGACATCGGCAACTGGGGCTGGGGCAACAACGAGTTGCAGTATTACACCGAGGGCCGGCCCGAAAATGCCCGGATCGAAGACGGCGTACTGATCATCGAGGCGCGGAAGAACGACATGGGCCAGCAATGGACCTCAACCCGGCTCACCACGCGCGGCAACGTCGATTTTCTGTACGGCAAGATCGAATTCCGCGCCCGGGTCCCGCGCGAACGGGGCAACTGGGCCGCCGGCTGGACCCTGGGCGATAGCTACGTCGACGAAAAGAGCTGGCCCTACGCGGGCGAAATCGACATCCTGGAGTCTGTCGGCTATGAGGTGAATGACGCGACGGGAGACGGCATCGCGCACGCCACGGTGCACACGCCGGCGTACTACTTCAAGATCGGCAACCAGATCTCCAGCACGATGGACGTGGCCGACATGGCGGATGCGTTCCAGACCTACGCTGTCGAGTGGACGCCTACCGAAGTGCGCGCCTACGTCAACGACACGCACTACTACACCTATGACAAGAATGCGGACGAACGCGAGTGGCCTTTCGACCAGCCGCAGAACCTGATCCTCAACCTCGCGATGGGCGGTGGCTGGGGCGGCGCACAAGGGATGGACGAGACGGTGACCTCGCAAATCTTCGAGATCGACTACGTCCGCGTCTACGGCAGGGAGTAGTTGGATGGTTGGGCTGTCGGGCAGGAGTGGATCCTCCGCCCAACAGCCCAATCATCAACGGCCCAGCTACTTGACCAACAGCATCTTCTTCGTGAGGCGCTGGCTGCCGGCTTCCAGGGTGTAGAAGTAGACCCCGCTCGTCCAGTTGGAGGCGTCCACGACGGCCGCATGGCTACCGGCGCTCATCGGGCCGTTCTGCAGTGTAGCGACTTGCCGGCCAGTCACGTCGTAGACCGTGAGGCGGACATCTGAGGCGTCGGGCAAAGCGTAGCTGATGCGCGTGGAGGGGTTGAACGGATTCGGGTAGTTGCCGAAGAGTTCGATGGTTGTCGGTACGCCGGCTACGTCGTCCTCAGCGTCGGTCACCACGCTCGGGTCCTCGACGAACGTGACGCGGATGGGTAGAACGAAATCGCGGACGGGGAACTCGTTCTCACCGCTGCCCTCGAACTGGATCTCCCAGAGTGGCACCCACACTTCGTTACCCGTCGACGACGCAACGGTCCGGATATACGACTTGTTCTCTACCGAGTACGGAGACGGTGCGACGACCATGAAGTTGTCGTCCGTGCCGGTTTCTTGGTAGCCGATAAACACCGTGTCCGGCAGCGGGAAGTAGTCCCGAGCAAACTCTTCGATGTTGAATTCTGCGAAGCTGTAAGCGAGCAGGGCTTGTGGGTCGGGCCGAGGATCCTGGAAGAAGCGCTCGAAGAGGACCTCGCCGGGCCGGCCTTGTCCGTCGCTGGCCCAGACCGTGAGGAGCAGGTCGCGGGTGGGCTGTTGCACGTTGGTGTTCTCGAATTGACTCAGGAAGTACGGCGCAATGGCTACCTCACTGATGAAATGATCACCCGAGGGCACCACGAACACCGAGGCTTGAGCGGCACGGTCGCCACCTGAAACGGAGAACAAGGTGCCGTTCTGGGTGCTGCCGGTGTCGTAGCTCACGTTGACGGCACTGCGGCCACTGCCGGCCCACTCGGCTTCGTACTCGACGGGAAGCGGGGTACCGTTTGGGTTGACGTGTGCGCCAATGAAGACGACCTGGAGAAATGTGCCGGGGTATTCGACGAGGTCGGGCAGCTGCTGGACATCGACCACCTCCTTTGACCCGTCGGTGCGCTCCAGGAAGAGCCGGCCGCGCAGGAATTCCTGTACGATGCTCGCGCCTTGGGCCTCAGCGCGGAAGCGGAAGTTAGAGACGTTCTCCCAGAGGATGTACTCGACGCCTCCTGGCTGGATGGTAATCCGAGAGGGCGGGGTTTTCTGCGAGTTCGAGCCGTCGATCACGCGATCGATGTTCACCCGGACCTCGCGTTGACGCTGTACAGCCTCGTAGCCATACACGGGATTGACCGACTGATCATTGACCACGTTTGCCGTGTGGAAATCCGCGATCAGGTCTCTCGTGCCGATGCCCAGGTTAGGGTTCTGATCGAAGATGGCTTGGTAGCCAAAAAAGTCGGTTTGTGGTAGCCGCGTCAAGGAGCCGGCAATCTCCGCGCCGACGCGCTGCGCAAAGTACGTCGTGAAGAGCGAGGCGCGGGCATAGTCAATCAGCACGTCGGCCGAGTTGCGCCGCCAGCCGAAGAGGTTGGTGTTGTAGAGTGGCGTGTTGGACAGCAGGTAGTTAGACGACCGGGCTGGGTACCCGTTGACCGTCTGCGCCCACTCAGACAGGCCTTCGTTAACAAACGTACTTTCGCGGAGATCGTAATTGAAGTGAATGAGGTGTTGGTGCTCGTGAGCAGCCGTGGAGGCCATGCTGCTCTCGCCAACCGCCACGACGCCAACCGGCCCATCGAGGTAGAGCACGTCGCGCTGGTTGCCTTGGCCTTCGGGGGCGTTCGGGTTAATGTCCGTCGAAATGACAAAGCCGAGCACCGTCGTACCGTTGCTGACGCCGTCGATGATGTCGAAGATCAGGATGTCCGTCCTGCCGTCCCCATCATAGTTTGGCGGTTGGCCGAAAATGCTTTGGTTGTTTACGATCACCCCCTGGCTCGGGTCGATCGAGGTGTCCGGTGTGCGCTCTCCCATCGCCTCGTAGAGCCGGCTTACGTCGTTGGCGGTCACCGTTTGATCCTGGAGGAGATCGAGTGAGACCCAGAGGTTGAAGGTGGGATGCTCGGCTTCAAGCCGGAAGTCGAGCGGCACCCAGCTAGGGGAGTTGGTCTGGACGTCCGTCAGAACGTTGAACGCGACGGTATCTCCTGTCGCATGGACGGTCTTGTTGAGTTTGGGCAGCAGGCCGGCCCGCTTGGCTGCGTGGAAATTTTCCAGGGCCTCTATGGCTTCGGGCGTACGGTTGAGCTCGTACGTAGCATCGAAGGGCACGAGTTGTTCGCTGGGCGTGGCTAGCTGTTCGGCCGGTAAGGCCATCTGCGTGGCTTCTTGTGCAGTGGTGGGCACGGCGAACAGGCCAGCGAGCAACAGGGCAACGTAAAGACGGGACATCGGTCGTGGGTCTACGGGGATTTCTGTCTACAGAGAGTTCTGGTCCTCCCCCTCATCCGGCCACCTCAGGCGCAGGAGGGAATGGAAATCGGCGTGGTGGGGGTGCACAGGGGCACAGTACAGCCGCACGGCTGCGGAGGGCCGTAACATGCCACGGGGTAGAGACTTCACTCGGCACGGCGTAAATGGTTTCGGAACTTTCGGGCCGGAGACGCTAACTACCGTTAGGCCCCACCCACACCGTCCACCATGCCAAGGCGCTCTGCAACGCAGACATGGCCTACCAGCTTAATCCCAACGGACGTACCATGCTGAGACTATTTTTCGCTGGCCTATTCGTACTGGCTACCGGCTGTGCGACGACGGCTCCCATGACGCAAATGACCACGGTCGAGGGCCAGGTCACGGTGGTCGGGAGCGAGCCGTTCACGCAGGTCCTGCTCGTCACGGACGACCGCCACGCTTACATCCTTACCGGCGAAGGCACTCCGATGACTACTGTAGCCAACAACACGCCTGGCCGTTTCGAGGTCACCGGCGAAGTGTACGTCGATCAGTGGAACGGCAGCCGGCACGCGCATCTGCGAGTCGTGGAAGCCAGCCGGAAGTGATCATGTTGCACGTGCTGCAGAGTGGCAGATGTGGCACCATGTGTAGCAGGCTGTTCGGTAGATCGCCTACTCCCACCACCACGCGAGACCCGATACAGGAAACCGCCATTAGGAGACGACCATGAACCGTAGAGACGCGCTTCGCAATTTGACTGCTGTCGTGGGAGCCGGCTTGGCCCTGCCGGTGTATTCCGGCATGCTTGCCGGCTGCAACACCGGCCCTGTGACGCCGCCGTACGTTCCGCAAACGCTGACGCCCGAGCAACACAACCTCCTCGGCGTGCTGGTCCAGCAGATCTTGCCCGAGACCGAGACGCCCGGTGCGGCCGACGTCGGCGTGCACGATTTCATCGACCGGCTGCTGACGGGGTTTTTGCCCGATGAAGCCCGCGAGCCGTTCATCGCCGGCTTGGTGGATGTCGAAGATCGGTCGATGGCCGCGTTTGGCGTTCCGTTCGTCGAAGCATCGGGCGAGCAGCAGATTGCGCTGATGACCGAACTCGACTTCGAGGCGTATCCAGAGACGCAGATGCGCGCTGAGATGGCCGGCGATCACGTGCCAGATCCAAGCGAGACAGCACTGAACGAGCAAAATCCCCAGGCCGAAACGCCAGAATCCGAAGCGGTGGAAGACGACGCCAGCGCATCGGAGCTTGAAGGACCGCCCTTCTTCGCCACGCTCAAGGGACTCACCCTCTGGGGGTACTACACCTCGGAAGTCGGAGCGACGCAAGAACTCCAACTCAACCCCATGGGCGAATTCCGCGGCGACATCCCGCTGAGCGAAGTCGGCCGCAGCTATGCTTGAGGGGAGTGTTTAGTGTTTGGTGTTTAGATCCCAGGGGCGGCGACCAGCATTATTCTGTTGGGCGCTCCGTTTCGCAAAGGATTCAGCGCTCACCAAGGCCCAAACACTAGACACTAAACACTGAACACCAATCACACCAACCACCACCTTCCACATGCACATTCTGAAACGCGAAACGTACGATGCCATCGTCGTAGGTTCTGGAATCTCCGGTGGGATGGCCGCGAAGGAACTGTGCGAGAAAGGGCTAAAAACCCTCGTGCTGGAGCGCGGCCGGCCGTTGACGCACGGCGTCGACTACGTCACTGAGCACAAGAACTCGTGGGAGTTCGACTACCGAAACGGTGGGCCGACGCCCCGCATGCAGGAGGAGTACCCATACATCGCGCGCACCGGCTACGCGATTCGGGAGGCCACGGAGCATCTGCTGCTCAAAGACGCGGACAACCCGTACATCGAAGAAAAGCCGTTCACGTGGGTTCGCGGAGGCCGCGTGGGAGGGCGCTCCTTGCTGTGGGGCCGGCAATGCTACCGGTTCAGCGATATGGACCTGCGCGCCAACGAAGTCGAGGGCAATGGTATTGCCTGGCCGATTACCTACGACGAGCTAGCCCCTTGGTACAGCTACGCTGAGCGCTTTGTGGGTATCACCGGCGAAAAGCTGGGCTTGCACCAAGTGCCAGATGGCGAATTCCTGCCGCCCATGGAAATGAATGCGGCCGAGAAAGGCTTGCGGAAAGCCGTGGAGCAAACCTTCCCAGAGCGCAACGTCACCATCGGCCGCGCCGCGATCCTGACGGAGAATCACAACGGCCGGGCCAAGTGCCACTACTGCGGCCCTTGCATCCGTGGGTGCTCGACGGCTTCCTACTACAGCAGCCCAGGCGTTGCCCTGCCGGCGGCTGAGCGCACCGGAAACCTCACCGTCCGTCCGAATAGCCTCGTCCGGCAAGTCTTCTACGACGCTGAGACGAACAAGGCGACAGGCGTCGAACTGATCGACACAGAGACGATGGAGGTGTTCGAACTGCGCGCCAACCTCGTCTTTCTCTGCGCCTCCACGCTGGCGTCGACGCAGATCATGCTCAACTCGACGAGCAGCCGCTTCCCCAACGGTCTCGCCAATGACAGCGGCACGCTCGGTCACTACCTGATGGACCACCACTTCCAGGTGGGCGCCTCGGCCGAGTTTCCCGGAAAGTGGACCGACCGGTACTACCAAGGCAACCGGCCCAACGGCCTCTACATTCCTCGTTTCCGCAACATCAGCCCAGAAACGAAGATGCGTGACTTCGTGCGCGGCTACGGCTTCCAGGGCGGCGGCTCGCGCCCGAGTTGGGGCCGAGGCAGCCGGGACGTGGGCTTCGGAGCGGAGTTCAAGCGGAATCTCCGCAACGATCCAGGGCCGTGGGCGATCAACCTCCTCGCATTCGGGGAAACGCTGCCCCGTTTCGAGAACAAGGTCACGCTCGACGAGAACGAGACCGACATCTACGGCCTGCCGCTCCTCCGCATCAGCGCGGATTGGGGGCCAAACGAATTCGCGATGCGCGAGGACATGAAGAACACGGCCGCCGAAATGCTCGAAGCTGCCGGCGGGGTCAATATTCAGCAATACGACAACTACACGCCCGGCGGCTACGGTGCCGAAGTAGGGCTCGGCATCCACGAGATGGGAACGGCACGTATGGGCAAGGACCCACGTACGTCCGTCCTCAACGGCTACTGCCAAGCCCACGCGGTCGACAACCTCTACGTCACGGACGGCTCGTTCATGACCTCAGCCGGCTGCCAGAATCCGTCGATCACGTACTTGGCGATGACAGCACGCGCCGTGGACCACGCCGTCCAGCAGATGGCGTAACGAGCATCGCCTTCTCAACGCTTGCTGCCAGTGCCTTCGATTTTCCGAACTGCTCGTGCTGCGCCGGCGTGGTGGAACGTTGCCAAAATGTTGGGGCAGGCCGCGGTCTTCTGGATCGTGTTTCTGTTCGTCATTCCGCCGGTGCTGGCTGCGGCTGAGCGTGCCGTCGGCGTGCCGTCCCTGGTATTCGATGGGCAGCGAGCTGTGGCCGTCGTGCTGTTCGTGGCAGCGAGTGTGCTGAATTTGGCCTCGGGGTTTGCGCTGGCGCTCGTCGGGAAAGGCACGCCGCTTCCACTCGATCAACCGCGCCGGCTCGTGGTGCGGGGCCCGTACCGGTGCGTGCGCAACCCGATGGCGGTTGGCGGCTTGTCGCAAGGCCTCGCTGTCGGTTTGTGGCTCGGGGCCTGGAGCGTATTCGCGTACGTGGTGGCCGGCGGCCTGCTATGGCACGTCTTTGTGCGCCCCATCGAAGAAGCAGATCTCGCCGCTCGCTTTGGAAGCCGGTACGAGGCATACCGCCGGCGCGTTCGATGCTGGATTCCGGGTTGGCTGTTGGTTGGGTAGGGGGTGGTTGGGCGGTTTGCTACGTAAACAGGAAGGAGGTTAGGTTTCTCGCCGTCGTTCGTCATGCTCCGAAAACGGAGACAGGCGATGGCGTTGTATCGAAACCGATTTCGCATCGAAACGGCACGGTGCGCGGCGTGGGATTATGCGGCGAACGGTGGGTATTTCGTGACGATCTGCACCCGGCCGCGTCAGCCGTGGTTCGGAGAGGTCATTCGAGGCCAGATGCAGCTATCCGATGCCGGCGAGATCGCGCTTGACTGTTGGCGGAAGATTCCGAAACGGGTTTCAGGCGTAGCAATCGATGCGTTCGTCGTGATGCCGGATCATGTGCATGGCATCGTGTGGTTGAATGGCGCCGGCCAAATGCAAGATGCCGGCAACGCGGAATCCAAGGAAAACGCCGAAGAAGACGGAAACGTTGTAGAGACGTTGCATGCAACGTCTGTACGGGCATCGCCGGGCGGTGGGGAGGAGGAGAATCCGGATGCCGAAAACGCGGAATCCAGGGAAAACGCCGAAGAAGGCGGAAACGCTGTAGAGACGTTGTACGCAACGTCTCTACGGGCATCGCCGGGCGGTGGGGAAGAGGCAGAGCGGAGCGCATTCATGTCCGCGATATTGCCGCGTGCGGGGTCGTTGGGGGCGGTGGTGCGGTCGTACAAATCGGCGGTGACGCGGGCGGTTCGGCGAGCCGGCCAGCCAGCATTTGGGTGGCAGCCCCGGTTCCATGATCGCATCGTCCGGGACGTGCGTGCCCTCCGCAACATGCGCCGGTACATCGAGGCCAATCCATCAAAATGGCAGCCGTGATGAGCGAGCAGATTACCCTTCCAACATGCGAAGCCGGCGTTTGACGTCGGCGATGGCACCGGTATGATTGCCCGGGGCGGATTCCAGCGTGGCGAGGCTGGTGCGCAGCAGCGGCTCGGCGGCGGCGTGCTGGTCTTGACGGATCAACGCCTCAGCCAGCACGCTCTCCGCAATAGCCCGGTCGGGGTGTCCGTCCGGCCATAATTCCGCGTATAAGGTTTGCGCAGCGCGAAGGGGTTCCTCAGCGGCGGCCGGCTGACCCTGGACGAGATACGTCTGCCCGAGGCCGGCGAGCGCGTCGGCACGCAGAGCAAGGTCGTCTGGCAGGACGCGTTCGCATACGTCGATCACGATGTCGAACGTTTCGATAGCTTCTGCGTGCCGGCCCTGTTTGCGCTGCATCTCGGCGATGTTGTACCGCACGTTGGCGACGGACCGGCTCTCGTCTCCGTAGACAACGCGACGGATGCGAAGCGACTCTAGGTAGAGCTGTTCCGCCTCATCGAACCGGTCTTGGTGGACGATGAGTTGGGCCACGTTGTTCATTGCGACGGCCACATACACGTTGTCGTCGTCGTCGAAGAGCCGGCGGAAGAGCGCCAGGGCTTCCCGGTAGCTCCCCTCAGCGCCAGCGCTGTCGCCCTTGACGTCTTGTACAGCGCCCTTGTTGAGGAGGCTGATGCCGATTTTCACGTTGTCCTCTTCGTAGTATTGCCGGCGGAGCCGGAGCACTTCCGAGAACATCGAGTCGGCGGCGGCGAGGCTGTAGTTGCGCCAGTACACCATGGCCAGATTGTTCGCTGCCGATAGCACGTTCGGGTGGGTCTCGTCCCGGTTGAGGCGTTGCTGCATCCGGAGATGATCTTCGGCGAGGGGTTCGGCCTGGTCGTAGGTGCCGCGCTCGTAGTTCAGCAGCACGAGCGCGTTCGTGGCCTCGGCAACGGTCGGGTGGAGGTCACCGTGGAGAGCGCGGTTGATGGTGAGGGCGCTGTCGAGGTAGGTCGTCGCTCGGTCATAGTCGCTGGTGCCCTGGAGGAGCAGGCCGTAGCCGGTCATGGCCTCGGCGATCCCGGCGGAATCTGTGTTGCCGCGGGCGCGGAATTGCGCGAACGCGAGCGTGTACAGGCTGTCGGCCCGCTCCGTGTCACCGGATTGCCGGACGACGTAGGCCCGGTGCGCGATGGCGTTCGGAATGTCGGCGCTACCCGGCTCGTATCGTTCGGTGGCGAGCGCGAAGAGGCTGTCGGCTGCCTCGTGCCGGCTGAGATCGTGATAGACGCCGGCGAGACGTTGCTCGGCATCGGCGAGTTGGGCCGGCGACAAGCCACTACGGAGCGCCAGGGCTTGCTGCGCGGTCGCTTCGGCGGGTTCCAGGAGCCCGAGTCCCTGG
>JBCDHV010000107.1:0-9678 GCA_038749615.1 Bacteroidota bacterium | reverse complement strand
CCCGACTTTGGCCGAACGGGTGAACTGCTCGACCGTGACCGATCGCTCACGACTACCATCGACATTCGGCTTCAACGCCACGCTGCTGACGTGCTCGCGCGTGATGTCGCGGAAGGCTTGTACGCCGCGGCCGTCGTGATCGACCCTACGACCGGCGAAGTCCTGGCAAGCGTCACGCACCCCCTCCCGACGCAGGTCTACGCGTCCCCGACTGCCGCCAACGACGACCCGTCGCTGTTCGACCGCGTCGTGTACGGGCAATACCCGCCTGGATCGACGTTCAAGATCGTCACCGCGATGGCCGCCTTGAATAGTCCGAACGCCGGCTATCAGACGCGTCATGTCTGCCGGCCCCTCGGTGACGGGCGGGTGGGTAACGTCGTGCCGGGCTACCGGCGGCCCGTCCGCGATGCCCGCGGCGACCCGGCCCACGGAAACATCGGCCTGAGCGAAGCGCTGGTCGTCTCCTGCAACGCGTATTTCGCCCAACTGGGCGTGCTGGAAGTCGGCGCGCCTGCCATTCTGGGGCTGATCGATCAATTCGACCTAGGCGTATCGACTCGGCCTACCCTCACCCGTCACGAGCGCCTGCTGAGAGTCCGGAATAACCTCGCCCAGACGTCCTTCGGGCAAGGGCCGCTTCTGGCTACTCCGCTGGAAGTGGCGCAAATCGCCGGCACCGTCGCCAACGGAGGCCGCTGGCAACCCGCCCGGTTCACCATCGACGCGGACCTCGTCATCCCCGAAGGCACGCAGATTATTTCCGAGCCCGATGCCGGCCGGCTCGCCCAAGCCATGCGCGAGGTCGTGACCCGTGGGACCGCCCGGCGCATCCAGAACAGCAGCGTCGAGATTGCCGGCAAAACAGGTACGGCCGAGGCAATCATCGATGGCAAGCGGATCACCCATGCCTGGTTCGCGGGCTTTACCCGTACGGATGCCGGCACGCCTGTCGCGGTTGCCGTCATCGTAGAACGCGGCGGCTCCGGCGGCCGCATCGCTGCCCCTATCGCGGCCGATATCCTCGAAGCAGCAGCGGCGCTGCGGTGATGGTTGGGCGGAGTTTGGTTGGGCAGTTGGGTAGGATCACCTGTGCGGCAACAAACGTCTACATCCACTCTTCTACACGTCCTCCTGACGCCTCCTCCACTACTCGGAGCGCACGTCTCAACACCTGCCCAACCACCAACAGCCAGACACCATGTCCCCTCCAGAAGCGTACGCCGAAGCATTGACCCTCGCCCGGCAAGCCATCGATGGGCTCTGGGACCGTGCGATTGAGAACGAGGACGCCCTTCGGGACGCACTGGGTGGGCTTGCAACGTTTTTGGAGGCCACGAGCGCACCGGAAGCAGAACGGGTTCGGCAGCTTCTGCGTGGGCTGGAAGGCCCGGAGCCGGGCGTAGCGCAACCAGAAGAAGCTGATGTCACCCTGTGGAACCGGATGAAGCAGCGGTTTTCTGACAATCCGGCCGGCGACGATCCCCTAGTGCTGCGTGACCACATCTTTCGGACCGTCGAACGGCTTCTCACGCCGCTCGACCGACTCAAAAACCCGAACATTGCCGGTGTGGATGTGCTGTTGCTGCCACCCGATGCAGACGCTCGGACGGCCTGGGGCGCGTATTTCGTCGAGGGAGAAGAACAGCATCAACTCCCAGCCTTGGCGCACTACTTAAGCGACGCCGGCTTCAAACGATTGGCCGGCATCCAGGCGCGCTTCGTTTTGCTCGATGCCCCGCCCGAATCTTTGAGTGAGCTGGAACGCACGCAATTGGTCGAACGGCGCTATCTCGTCCGGCCCACCGCGGCTGAACGCAGGCCCCACCATGCAGGCGCTGTGCTAACGCTCGAAGGCGAGACTGACGTGCAGTTCGAACTCCGCCCCGCCGATCGGTTCATCAACATCGGCCGGCTCCATTCTGTCTCTCGGCCCGAAGGCGGCGTCCGGTACAACGCCGTGGCCTTCGAAGGGTCAGATCCCACGTTTGCTGAGGTCTCGCGCGCGCACGCCAGCATTCGGTTCGAGACCGAACAGGGCACGTTTCAGATTCGAGACGACGGGAGCCGGTTCGGCACGGCGATTCTGCGAGGCCCTTACCAGAATACCATCCCCGTCCGCCGGCACTACCGCACACTCGAAGATGGCGATGTCATCCAGCTCGGTACCAACGTCAAGCTGCGGTTCGAGCGGTCGTAGACGGCCTCAAAACACGACGACGCGCTCCAGGTGCTCGTCTGATCCAGCACGAAGCCGGATCCAGTAGGTGCCGGCGGAGAACTGCGTCAGATCGAACTCGAGTCCGTGCCAGCCCGCATTGAAAGGCTCTCGGGTGACCTGCCGCACACGCCGGCCCACCACGTCCAACACGTCAACCTCAACCGGCGTGGCTTCTGGTACGCCGACGCGCAACGTGACGACGCCGGCCGTAGGATTGGGGTACGGCTTCCCGACCGTCAACGTCTTCGGTATCCCCACGGACTCCCCCGGTACTGCGGGCTCGACAACGAAGTCGACCACGCCCTGCACCGGGCGCACGATGAGCTGCATGCCCTCATGCAACGCATGCACTCGCCGGCCGTCGTCCAGAACGAGCCGCAGTACGGCCTCATCTGCCTGCTCCGGAAGAGAGAGCTTAGACACGGTGAGGAGCACGTCTTTCCCGTCTTGCGCGCGCACAAATCCACGCACCTTGCCTAGTGATGGCACCGACTCGACGGAACGGGCCGGCTGATTGCTCCAACCGGCACGCAGTCCGCCAAACGGAGCGGGTGGTGCAAGCTGATCATGGGAGTCGAGCCCATGGGTTGCGTCAGGAGCTTGGACGAGCGCAATCCGCTTCATCTGCCGGCCCTGGCGAACCTGAAGTTCAACTATCGTCTCGGCTTCAGCTTGGTGCTTTCCGGGGGTAGGTACTGCGGCGGGCGGGTACGGAATGGACAGCCGGTTTGCGCCCGTATCGTTGAAGACGTAGTAGCCGACGCCAGGCCTCAGGACGTCGGTGGTTTCGTAGGTGCCGTTAAATTGGTACAGCCGCCGGTCCGTGCCGTTAGCGGACTGAATGAGCGACCAGGGAACGGCCAGATCGAATGGATTCGCGATCAGATTCCATCCCTCGTGGATATCCAGCACGGCGCGGAGCCCAACGGTTGACGCCGTCAATTCGGGTGCCTCGGCCTCTCGTTCGATGGACCAGTCGGACGTGTTCAGCAGCCACGCGGCCTGTCCGTTTCCGAGGGTAACGGGCTCCTCTTCAGCTGAGGTTAGTCCAGTCGCATTCGAAGCAAACGCGATCCAGTCGCGGCCCAGCCGGCCGGAGAGCGTGCCCGCCAGATCGATCACTGAACGGCCAGGTATCCCCACGATGCGGTAACTCGCCGGATCGTCTGCCGGGCCGAACGAGACCGACGCTTGAGCTTCGATGCGAGACGGATAGGCGAAAAACCGCCGCGTTCCCGAAAACTCACTTTCTCCGTCTGCACCAACCGCTTGAACAGACCAGACGCCAACGGCGTGTGCCGGCACGCTGGGCGCCGTCCAAGCCGGCTCAAGGACCTCGACCTCCGTCTCCGTGCCATCTATGCCGAACCGCACCACGTACGACTCCGCCCCTGGAACGGCCGACCAAACCAGCTTCACCGGCCCCGGCTCCACAAGAGCCTCGGCGCTGGGCATCTCGGGCTGAGGTATGGCCAACGCAGTCGTAAACGTCCAGGCTGGGCTCCAGTCGCTAACGCCTCCTGGCCCATCTGATCGGACACGCCACGAGTATGCCCGGCCTGCCGTCAGGTCTGAGATAGCTAGAGAGTCTGTCATGGTTTGAAGCGTACGCCCATCGAACTCCACCTCGTAAGTAAACGCGTCCGCCACGCGTTCCCAGCGCAGGAGGACGCGCGTGCCGGAGACCTGGGATTGATCGAGGGGCGAGACGAGCCCTGGGATGGCCGGCGGTGTGCCGCGCTCCAGCAGAAAAGGGCTCTCCAGCGTGCCGGCCGACCGGCGGAGGCCATCTGCATAAACATCGAGCACGTACTCCACGCCCTCGGGCGGCACGTCAGCCGGTTGCAGCTCGACCTCGGCTTGCCCATCCACGATCACTGCTGACTGCGAGGAATACCGGATCAAACCCGCACGCCGAAGCTGCAAGATGGCGGAGTCCGCTTCGGCCGGGCGAATCTGGAACGTGAGCCGCACCGGCTCATTAGCGCGGGTCATGCCGGGCGGATCATGCACGACCGAAAACGTAGCTCCCACCGCCACGTGGGCCGTACGCAACGCTGGGGTTGTCGATCGGAGACCGTCCCGGTACGCCCGCACATCGAGTTCGACCCCCGGAGGGCGGACCAATGCAGCCGGCACGTCGATCCGCCCGGCGGCCGGCCGAAGTGCGACAAAGGCACGCTGCGGTTCATCCAAGGGCCGGACGCGCACGATCACGGAGTCAGCTTCCCCCTGAATTTGGAGCGGAATCGGCTCCGCCATTGGAAACACATCCGATTCTAGCGTAGCGACCGTGGGGCTCGTTGCGACAGCGGGTGCCACCCCTGGATCGAACGTGGTTTCGACGCTGGTCCGGCGTTCGTCAGCTGTGGCCGTCAGTTCGAGTGTACGTTCTTGATTCTCGGGAAGCCGGCTTTCGACCACGATCTGATAGGAGGCCAGCACTGGTTTTAGTAGGGTGGGAATGAGCTCTCGTCCAGCATTCTCAAAACCTACTCTCCGTCCATTCGTGGCTCGGGTCAGGCTGGCAGCCCCCGAATACTGCACGTCGACCGGCCCAATGACATGCACGCGCAAGCCGGCTGACCGGACGAGATCCACCGTCTCGGGCAAGGTCAGAGGCGCTGGGTTACCGCCGAGTTCTCCGGCTTCGAACCCGCGCGTATCGGTAACTAGCACGACGCTCGTTTCAGCGTTTTCCCTGAACTCGAATGAGTCCACGATCCCCCGCAGAACTCCGAGGCTGTTTTCTGGCCCCGCAAAGGTGCCGGCCTGCACCTCGATGCTCTCCACAAACCGTGTAGCTTCGGCCAGATCCGCCGTTGGCAACAGGACCTGCCCTATGTTCCTGGCAAACGACAGCGCACCGAGGCGAACATCAAACTGTTCTTCTTCCAGTTGGTCGATTAGCGTTTGAACCGTCTGTTGGATCTCTGGCAGCACAGCCGTCATGCTCCCACTGGCATCAAAGGCAAAGACCAGGTCAATCGGCCGGCCGGCTTCGGGTTGAGCGAGTCGCCGAGCCTCGACCAGTGTTACCGGTTGCCCCTCTTCCGTGACTGTGAACGCCTCGATGGCAGTCGCGCTCTCCGCCTCGACCGTCATGAGCGGATAGGCGCTGACATCGACGGCTGCGAGCGCCACATCCAGCACGGACGCCGGCTCGACGATGACGGCATCGATGAACCAGCCCGCCTCCTGAACACTATCGTCCGAATCCAACCGAAAGCTCACTAAGACCGTTTCCCCACGAACATCAGACAGATCGAATTCGGCCAGCCTCCAGTCGCTCGTGCCAGTCCGGAAAAGCCCGAGCGGCGTCCAGGAGGCTCCATTGTCAGTACTGATTTCCACGTCCCCAAAATCAAAGCCGGCTTCGAGGTCGAACCACTCCCAGAATTTGAGCCGATACGGGAGATCAGGTGGTAAAACCAGGGGCGGACTGATCAGACGGTCTGTAGAATTCGGCGTGTACGGGCCGGCCAAGTTCGTACCCGCGGCCGTGGCGCTCTCGAATCCGCTTCCCGGCCCGGTACTCGGCGGGCCAATGGCCCAAATCCCTTCTGCGGTCCATCCCGAGGCCCCGTCTTCGAACGTCTCAGCCAGGAGCACCTGTGCCGCCGCCGGCTCTACCCACATGAAAACCATCGCGTACGCCAAGCAGAGCCGGCACCACGATAGAGGGCCTTTGGACGTTGAGGAGAAGCGCACGGACTTGGGTGTGCAGGAATGAATCGACTACGCCAAAGATAGCAGGGCCCGGACAGGGAAGCACCGGGGTGCGCCTTTTTGCTACGCCCGGCCGGTACGAGGCCGAACGTGCTAGTCTGCCCGTCACGCCGTTAATTGTACATCCCCGCAGGAACAGCTCGAGTCGAGCTCCCCTGCTTTGGTTTCTGATCGCTGTATTGAACGCTCTACGTGCCATGTCTCTGCCTGCTGATGTCCGGGATCAACTGTCTGTTCAGGATCCTGGTTTGATCATGATTTTGCCGCTGGTTTACGTAGCCTGGGCAGACGGTCTGCTCACCCCCAGCGAGATCGAAACGATCCGTGAACGGGTGTGCGCGATGCCGCACCTGAGCCGAGCAGATCAGGAAACCGTCGAGCAGTGGCTCGACCCTCAGCGGCCCCCGAGCACCACAACCTACCTTGGCTGGCTCCGCACGATCCGGACCTTGATTCAACACACGGGTGGAACCTCGACCGGCTCGGTCTCGGGGCTCTGTGCCCAACTGGCTGGCATGGTAGACGCCGGCGCACACCCATCGGAATCCCTGGAAGCGCTTGCAGACATCGAGCAGTTGCTTGGCCTGGGGCTGGATGCGGCCAGCGAGTTAATCGATGAGCCTCGGCCGGCACCGCCCGACACCGGTCTCGCGCTAGAACCGCCGGCGTTCGATGTCGCGACCATGAAGTCGGCGCTCGATGGACGGCATGAGGCGCTGCGCGACAAAATCCGCCGGCTCCTCAGCGATCCGATCTTCCAGTATCCCGTCTCGCCCAGCACGGACGACTACCGTGAACGGGTCTTGCTCTGGTGCCGGCTCTTGGCCGATCAAGGGCTCGGCGCACTGGCATTTCCTGAAGCCCAAGGCGGTAGCGGAAGTGTCTCTCAGTTCATCACGGCGCTCGAAACCATCGCCTACCATGACCTCAGCCTAACCATCAAATACGGCGTCCAATTCGGGCTCTGGGGCGGGAGCGTTCACCAACTCGGCACAGAGCGGCATCACCAGCAGTATCTACCGGGCATCGGATCGCTGGAGCTACCGGGTAGCTTCGCCATGACCGAATTGGGACATGGCTCGAACGTCCGCGAACTGGAAACCGTCGCCCTCTACGACCGGGAGACGGAGACCTTCTTGATCGACACGCCGTCGGAAGCCGGCCGCAAGGAATACATCGGCAATGCGGCTCGGCACGCCCGCTTGGCGACCGTCTTTGCCCAGTTGATGATCGACGGCGAAGGCTACGGAGTCCACGCGTTCATCGTGCCCGTCCGAAAGCCCAACGGCAGCCCGATGCCGGGCGTCCGTATCGCCGACAACGGCCATAAGCTCGGCCTGAACGGCGTCGACAACGGCCGGCTGTGGTTCGACAAGGTGCGCGTCCCTCGCGAGGCCCTGCTCAACCGCTTTGCTGACGTGTCCCCAGACGGCACGTACACGAGTCCCATTCCGAGTGCCGGCAAGCGGTTCTTCACGATGCTCAGCACGCTCGTCGGCGGCCGAATCGGGGTGGCGGCAGGTGCCGTGAGCGCCGCGAAGTCGGGCCTTACGATTGCCATCCGGTATGGAGAACGCCGCCGGCAGTTCGGCCCCAAAGGCGACGCCGAAGTCCGCATCATGGACTACAAAACGCATCAACTCCGGCTGTTGCCCTTGCTCGCCAACGCCTACGCGCTCACGTTTGCCCTAGACGATCTGCGCGAGCGGTTCGCGGTTCGCACCAGCAAAGACGCAGACGAAATCGAGGCCCGTGCGGCCGGCCTGAAGGCGTTTTCGACGTGGAACACCACGCATACCCTCCAGACCTGCCGAGAAGCATGCGGTGGCCAGGGCTATCTTGCCGAGAATCGGTTCGCGGCCCTCAAAGCCGACACCGACATCTTCACGACGTTCGAGGGCGACAATACCGTTCTGATGCTGCAAGTCGCCAAGGCGCTCCTGTCGGATTTCAAGCGGGAATTCCGCGACATGAACGTCTTCGGCATGATGCGCTACCTCGCTGCAGATGCCGAGACCCGGCTCAAAGAGCTCAACCCGGTCATCACCCGCAAGACCGACGCGGATCATCTGCGTAGCGTCGACTATCTGTCGGCGGCCTTCGCCTACCGAGAGCGCCGGCTCGTGGTGGAATCGGCGAAGCGCATGAAGAAGCGAATGGACAGCGGGCAGGACCCATTCTGGGCCTTCGTCGAGGTGCAGGATCAACTTGTCGAGCTCGCCCAGGCGCACGTCGACCGCATCGTGCACGACCATTTCGCCGAGCGCATCGCCGGCCTCGGCGAAGAGCTCCGGCCTGTCCTCGATCAACTCCGCGCCTTGTTCGGGCTCAACCGGATGCGCCAAGACATCGCGTGGTTCATGGAGCACAACTACGTCTCAGACGCGAAGGCGCGAGCGATCAAGAAGCAGGTCCGCCGGCTCTGCCACGAGATTCGCCCCCAAGCGCTGCACCTCGTAGACGCTTTCGCCATCCCCGACGAACTCCTCGCCGCGCCGATTGGTTTGGCGGGGGATGGTTGATGGTTGGGTGGGATTGGTTGCGAGTTGGCCCAAACACACGACGACCCCACACACAACAAACCACAATATCACCCGCGCATACGCTCGACGACGTTCTTGACCACCTCGACGGCCTGATCGACTTCGGCTTCCGTGGTGTCTTTGCCGAGAGAGAATCGCAGAGCTGCAGAGGCCGTTTCGCGGTCGTGCCCCATCGCCAAGAGGACATGGCTGGGCTCGATGGCCCCACTCGTGCAGGCCGAGCCGCTCGATGCTTGAATGCCGGCCACGTCCAGGTTCAGGATGAGCATTTCGCCATCCATCGGCCGGCCATCGACCGGGGGAAACGAGAGGTTGACCACGTGCGGCGCAGCGCCTTCGTCGAAGGGTGTATTGAACGTGTAGGCGGTGTCCAGCGCCTCGTCGAGGCCGGCGCGGAGCCGGTCGCGCAGCATGCCGACATGCGCCAGACGGTCGTCCCGCTCCCGGTAGGCTAGATCCACCGCCTCGGCCATCCCGACGATGGAAGCGACGTTCTCCGTCCCGCCTCTCCGCCGGCGCTCCTGCGCCCCTCCGCGCACGAAGGCCGGTAGTTCGATGCCTGCCCGTACGAACAGCACGCCGATTCCTTTGGGGCCGTAGAGCTTGTGACTCGAAATCGAGAGCAGATCTACCCCGAGATCATCGACGTTCGGCGCGAGGTAACCCATCGACTGCACGGCGTCAGTGTGCATCAGCACGGCGCGCCGGCGGGCCACGTCTGCGATGGCACGGATGGGACTGACAGCCCCCGTCTCGTTGTTGACGTGCATCACAGACACCAGCGCCGTCCGGTCTGTCAGCACGGCAGCGACCTCGTCGGCTGTGACAAACCCCTTAGCTCCTGGATCGAGCAGAATGACCTCCGTATCGCCAGCCTCCTGCATGGCCTTGGCCGGCTCCAGCGTCGCCTCGTGCTCGGCAAGCGTCGTGACGAGTCCTTTCCCACGAGAGAGAGCAAGCGCCGTGTTGTTCGACTCCGTCGCACCGCTTGTAAACACGATCTCGCCCGGCTCGGCTCCAATGCGCATCGCGATGCGTTCGCGCGCCTCCTCGACGGCAAACCGCGCCCGCCGGCCCCGCCCGTGGGGCGACGAGGCGTTCCCAAACTGGTCGGTGAGATACGGCATCATCACCTCCAACACCCGAGGATCGAGTGGCGTCGTAGCAGCGTGATCGAGGTACATG
>JBCDHV010000106.1:0-9735 GCA_038749615.1 Bacteroidota bacterium | reverse complement strand
CGTTCGTGCGGAGTGCTAGCGACGTGCAACACCTCATTGAGCACGTTCGGTCGGCCGGCAAGAATGTCCGCATTATTTCGAAGATCGAGAAGCCGGAAGCGGTGCGCGACTTCGACGGCATCCTGAAATACTCGGACGGCATCATGGTCGCTCGCGGCGACCTCGGCATCGAAATGCCACTTTCTGAGGTGCCGATGATCCAGAAGAGAATCATTCGGAAGTGTCTCGCCGCTTCAAAGCCGGTCATCACGGCTACCCAGATGCTCGAAAGCATGATGGAAAACCCTCGGCCCACTCGCGCCGAGGCCAGTGACGTGGCCAACGCCGTGCTCGATGGAAGCGACGCCGTCATGCTCTCCGGCGAGACGGCAGCCGGCCAATACCCCGTCCGCGTGGTGCAGGTGATGGACCGCATCATCTCGCAAACGGAGTCGATGCAGCGCTGGAAAGACCGCGTCTCGGCCAAACCACCCAGCGATCTCTCGAAGTCGGCGGAGGTAACGCGTTCGATTGCGCACATGGCCGTCAAGATTGCCCGTCAGGTCGACGCCAAGGCCATTGCTTGCCTGACGCACTCCGGCTCCACCGCCCGGCACATTTCGAGCTTCCGGCCCGATGTCCCGATCTTCGCCTTCACGGACGAGCCCCGAAGCCTCGCGCAGGTTAATCTGTCCTGGGGCTCTCAGGGGTTCCACATCCCTTTCCAGCGCAACACCGACGCCGGCATCCGCCTCGTCCACCAGATCCTCGAAGAAGCCGGCGTCATCCGCTCCGGCGACCGCATCGTGATCACCGCCGGCATGCCCCTCCCCGCCATGGGGCAAACGAACATGGTCCACGTGTCGCAACTGTGAGTTCGCTTCGCTCTCGTAGCGAGTGGGCTTGTTCGCTTCGCTCTCGTGGCGAGTTGCGGGTGGATGGGTTGCAGGCCCTCGTGCTCCAGAGCTGCCTGCCACTCGCCACCCGTCTACGTGCCACGCGAACGCAAGTGAGCAATTTGCGAAGCCGCATCAATTCTGGTTGTTCGAGCGTTTTGTAGGTGCTGATACCCGCCCCGACTACCTGTTCCACATTACCATGCGTGTTCTTGCCCTCGTTGTTGCTGCACTCGTGCTCGCCGGCTGTGGGGAGACCTCGTTTCTGGGCCGGCAGTTCGACAACTTCACGGCGAAGTACAACGCGTACTACAACGCGAACCGGCAATTCAAGGAGCAGGTCAAGTCGATCGAGCGCCGTCAGGAAGACGAAGTGATCGACCGCGACCGGTACTTGCTCGTGTTCACGCCGCCAGACAACCGGTCAGGCGGGCAGGCGTTTGACGAGGTCGTGACCAAGAGCGCCGACATCCTGCGGAAGCACCCGCGGTCGAAGTGGGTGGATGACGCGCTGATGCTGATCGGCAAGTCGTACTTCTATCAGGGCAACTTCGTCGGGGCTGAGCAGAAATTTGGCGAGGTCGTCGATTTAGGCGGTGACCTAGCGGACGAAGCGCGGTTCTGGCTCGCGCGCACGCTCGTGGCCGGCGAATCCTACCAGCCGGCACTCGATCTGCTGCAACAAAGCCTCGAACGGGAAGACCTCGACCGGCGCTGGCGGGCGCAAATGCAACTCCTGCTCGGCGATCTCTACCTCGAACAGCGCGATTGGGAGGCTGCGGCCCTCGCCCTGGAGCCCGGCATCGACCGAGCTGGCAACAACGATTTGGCTGCGCGTGCGCAGTTCTTGCTGGGGCAAGTCTACGAGACCCAAGGCCGGTATGAGGAGGCGGCAGACGCCTACCGCCGCGTGCCTCGGTTCAAGCCCCTCTACGAGTTGATCTACGCGGCCCGGTTCAACGAGGCCCGGGTCCGAGGGCTGCATCTCGACGTTGGGCGTGGGCTCCAGCTCACCCGGCGCATGATGCGGGACGACAAAAACTTCGACAACCTCGACGAACTCGACCTCCTCCACGGCCAGCTCCTCCAGCGCGACGGCTCCATTGGGGAAGCCATCGTGCTCTTCGAAGACATGCTCTACCCGACTGACGGCAGCTCGGCCACCCAGTACCGAGGCCAAGTGCACTACGCACTCGGCGAGCTGTACCGGGACGACGCCATCAACTTCTTCCTCGCGGCGGCTCACTTTGACACCGCGGCCACGGCCATCCGCACCTCCCGGACGACCGAAGAGCTCTACACCCCGTCTGCCATCACCGGCGTGCGCGAGCAGGCCGACGTGTTCGCCCAGTTTGGCGAAGTGGCCCGCGAAGTCATCAAGATGGACTCCCTGTTGTATCTCGGCACGCTGGGCGACGCGGAATTCGAGGCAGAAGTAGAGCGCGTCCGGCTCCAGTTGGCCGAAGAGGCCCGAGAGCGACAAGCCGACCTCGAACGCCGACGAGCCGAATCCGGCTTCCGGTCTGGTGGCGTGGGCGAGCGAGGAGGCACGCGGGCGGCTCCAGCCAGCCGGCCAGGGCAGTACGGCTTCCTCAATCACCGCAACCCCCAGCAGGTTCAGGAAGGCTTCCTGCAATTCCAGGAAATCTGGGGCGAGCGCCCGCTGGTGCCCGGTTGGCGCCGGCAGGAAATCGTTGCCGTGGCCATCCAAGAAGCCGAGGCCGCATCAGAAGACGGTGAGGCTGAAGAGTTGACGGGCCTCGGGCTGTTCTTGCCTCCCGTGGATGTCTCCGAAGTGCCGCGCGACCCCGACTCGCGGTCCGACATGCTCAGCAAACGCGCCGCCGCCCGATACGAGATGGCGAACCTGCTCTTCCTGTCGATGAGCATGCCGGATTCGGCCGCTTCGTGGTACCGCCGCGTGGTGGTCGAGGATGCCGGCGAGCCCGTCGCAGAACGCGCGCTCTACGCTCTGGCCGAGGTCAACCTATCGCTTGGCGACTCAACGGCTGCCGAACGGCTCTACCGCGAGATTTTGGACCAGAGCCTGACGGGCGATTTCGCCAACCGCGCCCGGGAGCGCCTGGGTCTTCCGCCCGTCGACGCCGCGCCCGATTCCCTCCAGCTTGCCCGGTTGGCTTATGCCAGCGCGTACGAGTCCTGGCAGGACGGAGCGTACGAGCCGGCCCTCGAACGCATGCTGGTGACGGCCGTCGAGTACCGAAACACCGATGTCGCCCCGCAGGCGCTCCTGGCCACAGGTCTCATCTTCACCGAATGGGCTGCCGCCGACTCGCTCGACCTCTTCGCCCCCATGCCTGTTGCCGACAGCCTGTTTGCGGACAGTCTGCACTCGGTGGCGCTCCAACGCGCGCTCGAAGCGCAACCAGCAGACACGGTACTTCAGGCTCAGGCTTCCGATGAGGCGTCCAGCGACGAACGGTCGGTCGAGGAGCGCCGGAGACAACTCATGGAACTCGACGAACAAGGTGAGCTCCAGGCCCTCCGGCCCAATCCAGAAGCTATCGGTGAAGACGAGCGGCCCCGCGGTGTTCTCCCGGCTGACGACACGATTCCAGCGGATGATGCCGCGCCGGCTCGCGACGTCTTGCCCAGGGAGGCAGACACCCCCGCGGCGCGAATAGCCGACGAGACGCCCACGCCGGCTCCGAATCTCGACGAATTGCCCGCGTCTATCCGCGCGGCCATGGCAGAAGTTTCGGACTCCCTGGCCTCTGCCGGCGCTACAGACATCTTGGACGCACCTGGCATGGCGACAGACTCCACGCTCGCGTCTGCTCCGGATCTCACTGAGGCCACACCCGACAGCGCACAAGCAGACCTCGTCCAAATCGAGAACGCGCCGGCCGATAGTGCGGAAGCCGAGATGCCCGTGTACTTCATCGCAGGCCTCATCCCACAGCCCCTCGTGCTGGAGACCCTGTACGAGAGCGTCGAGTCCAACTACGCCCAAACCCCGTTCGCGGACCGGGCACGCAACCTCCGCGAAGCCCTCGACCTGCGCCGGCCGGCTCCTCCCGTTCCTGACAGTGTAGCGGCGGATTCTGCCAGCGCAACCTTTGCCGCTCTAGACAGCCTGGCCGCCGACTCGCTCGGCGGATCGGTTCTGCCTCCGGTGGCCTCAGATTCGGCGGCAGTGGCATCCTCGGCTCCGGATTCTACACCTACAGATTCCATGCGTACGGAGTCGGCAGCCCCTGCGCCCGTCGTTCGCGAACAGCCGGCAAACGTGACAGCGGCCGGCGATTCGGTGTACGCCAGGGTGGACATCCCACCGCAGCTGCTGGGTGGCGTTCCATCCATCATCCGGCGCGTTCCGTATGCCGGTGACGCGACAGGGACCGTGATCGTGGCATTCACGGTGACAGCCAAAGGACGGGTTGAGGACGCCGAGGTTGTTCAGGCCGTCGACCCTGAGTTGGATGCAGCCGTGTTGCAAGTCTTGGGCCGGCTCCGCTTCAGACCAGGGATCGACAAAGGCCGCCCCGTAGCTGCACGGCACCGGCTCGAACTTCCGTTCGGAGATACAGAGGGCCAGTGAGTCGGTCCTGGCGTGTGGCACCGACCGGCTTTCCGAGCCTGGCCGGCAACGGAACAACCCTCCCCCCTTGCCGGTTCGGCTGAGACGCTTTGATCCGAGGCCCTTCGCCCCGCCCGGCATTCCCTGCCAGCCACCCCGGACCGCAGCGTTTTTCTGTGCCCTCCGGTCCACGTGAGCGAAGCCTAACCAACCCTCTTGTATGGCGCAAGACGAGCGCAATGACGCGCCGCGCGAAGGCAGCAACCGCCCGCCCGAACAACGCAAGCCCCGGTTCACGCCGTGGGTCTACCTGGTCTTCCTACTAGTCCTCCTCGTCGTCCAGTTCTACTTCATCGGTCAGACGAACGGGCAGCGGGTTACGTACAGCACCTTCCTCGAGCAGGTCGACAACGGCTATGTCGAGGAGCTTACGATCGTTGACGATGCCGTCGTACGTGGGATTTACACGGAGGCGGCCGTCGAAGGCAATTTCGTCGAGGTACCGGAGCAGGGCCAGACCCTGTTCGGCTCGCCTGACGAGCGGCTCGCGCGGCGGTTCGAGACGGTCAAGCCACGCGATCACGACCTCACCAATTACCTCGAGACCTACAACGCCGGCGCAGACTCGACGGAGCTGTCTGAGATCATTTACTCGGCCCAGTACGAGAGCGATTGGGTAGGTGTGCTCCTCACATGGCTGTTGCCGATTGGGTTGCTGATCCTGATCTGGGTGTTCGTCATCCGGCGGATGGGGCCAGGCTCCCAGGTGCTCAACATTGGCAAGAACAAGGCCGTGCTCTTCGACGCCATGGGCGACCAACGCGTGACGTTCAAAGACGTAGCCGGCCTCGAAGAAGCGAAGGACGAAGTCGAGGAAGTCGTCCAGTTCCTCGAAAACCCGAAACGCTTCACCAAGCTCGGCGGCAAGTTGCCTAAAGGCGTCCTGCTCGTCGGCCCTCCCGGTACTGGCAAGACGCTCCTCGCCAAGGCTGTAGCCGGCGAGGCCGGCGTGCCGTTCTTCTCGCTGTCCGGCTCGGACTTCGTCGAGATGTTCGTCGGTGTTGGCGCAGCACGGGTGCGTGACCTGTTCCGCCAAGCCAAAGAGAAGGCCCCCTGCATCATTTTTATTGATGAGATCGATGCGATTGGCCGCTCGCGTGGCAAGAGTATGATGATGGGCGGCAACGACGAGCGCGAGAACACGCTCAACCAGTTGCTCGTCGAAATGGACGGGTTCAACACGGACAAAGGCGTCATTATCATGGCCGCCACCAACCGTCCGGATGTACTCGACTCGGCCCTCCTGCGCCCCGGCCGCTTCGACCGTCAGATCCTGATCGACAAGCCCGGCCGTAACGAGCGCAAGCAGATCTTCGATGTCCACACCGAGAACTTGACTCTCTCGGGCGATGTTGACACGTTCATCCTCGCCGGCCAGACGCCTGGGTTTGCCGGCGCTGAGATCGCAAACATTTGCAACGAAGCGGCCCTCCTCGCTGCCCGGAAAGGCAAGGACGCCATCGAGATGGAAGACTTCGAGGCCGCTATCGACCGAATCATCGGCGGGCTGGAGAAGAAGAACAAGATCATCTCGCCGGAGGAGCGCGAGATCGTAGCCTACCACGAGGCCGGCCACGCCATCACCGGCTGGTTCCAGAAGTACACGGACCCCATCGTCAAGGTCTCGATCGTACCACGTGGGCTCGCGGCACTCGGCTATGCACAGTACCTGCCGGAAGAGCGCTACCTCTACACGAAAGAGGCGCTCATGGACCGCATGGTCATGATGATGGGCGGCCGGGTGGCCGAAGAAATCGTCTTCGGCAAGATCTCTACAGGTGCCCAGAACGACTTGGAGCGGATCACAAAGACGGCCTACGCGATGGTGGCCGATTACGGCATGAGCGAGAAGGTCGGCTATCTCAGCTTCAATCTGGGCCGTCAAGGCAATGAGCCGGTCTTCCAACGCCCCTACTCGGACGACCTCGCTCATTTGATCGACGACGAAGTTCGCCGGATCATCGAGGACGTACGAAGCCGTGCTCGGGAGCTTCTGGAAGAGTACAGCGCGCTCCACGAGGAGATGGCCCAACTGCTTCTGAAGAAAGAAGTCCTCAGCCAACGTGACCTCGAAGAGCTTCTTGGCCCTCGCCCCTACGCAAGACAAACCGTCGACCTCGGCGGGGACGGTGCTTCAACCGGCGGGAGTGAATCCGGCACGGACACCACCAGCTCTGAGACGGATGCTGCCCCGCTGGGGTGATCGTGATGAGTGGATGTGTGGTCTGTAGTGTGTAGCTGCTGGTTGCTTCGCAGCCGAGCACGCGAACAACGCACTACACCACCACGGACTGCGACAAAATCGTGACACTTTCGGGACGGCTCGGTGATTAGTTCGCCGGGCCGTTCGTGCTTTTGGGCATGGCCTTTGGAAATCGGGTGGGATGTAGCGGAGCGTCCGCTGCCTCGGCATATCCACACGAACCGATTCCTGTGATGAAATCCATTCTCGCTACGCTCGTGCTGTTGTTCGTGGCCCAAGGCTGCGCTACGGCTCAACCGCACTACCGCCACTCTGGCGACCGGTACGACAGCTACGATTACGTCGATGCCCGAACCCTGAAACGCGACCGGAAGGAGCTCAGGCGCTTCCGCAAGGATGTCAACCGCTACCTGGACGCCGTCGAAGACGGCCGGCGCAAACGAGCCCGTAAACTCCGCCGCTCCCTGATCCGGCAAATGGAGCGGGAAATCCGCCAGAGCGAAGAGAAGGCATTCGTTGATCGGCGCGAGTTCCGCCGCAGTGCGCGTGACGCGAACCGCCGCTCGCGCTTTGAAAGCCGGTCCGAGCGCCGCTTTGACCGCCGTGAAGCCAAGCGGGACCGCCGCGACTTCAACCGCCAATCCGCTCGGCTGCGCACCCAAATTCGCCTCTTGGATGCCTTCGCCGGCCGCCCTGGCCCGCGTGCCACGTTCCGCCTCCTAGAGCAGTTCGAGCGCACCTTGGAAGCAGACCTGCGGGCAGGTAAACGCTGGCGCCGATAAGCGCCCAGCCCACTCCGTGCGAGGAACGAAGCACTAAATGGCTGACCACCAGAAGTGGAACACGACCCAAAGGGGCTGGCGCGTCGACGTGTCCAGCCCCTTCGCTTCAACAGCCGCCGGCATGCAACACATCCTCCGTCACAACGCCTTCCGGGTCGACTGCGGAGCCTTCCGGGAGGGTTTGGTTCGCCTGCAGGGATAATTCGGCGTCATGCTCAACGGCCTAGTCGATTTGGACAGCGAGCCTGAGCGTCAACCATCTGCCGGCTCAGCCACGAAGCCTGTACATCCACGGATTGCGCTGTAGGTGTCGGACGTCAGCACGATGCTCGAAGCAGTGACACAGGCGTCTCTCGCGCCCAGTGTCTCTTCCACGACATAGGAAAACAAGCAGGATTTGCTAGAGGCTCTCACCAAGCCATCAACATCCAAAGCGTACGCATAGGGCGGAGGTGCGTTTGGCTCAACAATGTCGCACGCGACCGAGAGCGTATCGCCAAGGGCCACCGTATCAGCGGAGAGGGTGACATCGAGACGTTCGGCGAAGGGTTCGGGCAGTATGATACTCGGCTCGTGTGTGGTGTCACAGCTCATCGCCATCAAGCCCAGAGCGAGGCCGGTTGCCCATGCTCGCGTTGCATGTCGGATCATTGCAATACACTGTTTAGGTTGCAGCCAAGTCTGACTCGCCGGTATCCGGCACGTACAAGTATGCGTCCGCAGCCCATTCAAGTAGTGAAGCGCGCGCAACGCCGTTGGCTTGTGCTTCCCTTACAGCTCAACCGAGCCTGTTGTGGAACGCACGTCGGACGTAGACAGACTTGTACTGGCCTAAAAGAGGGTCAAGACCTCTGAAGTCTCTCCAGCTCGGCTTTCCCATCACCCAGCTCACATCCACCCTGCCTGCCGGTACCACGCGATGGTCTCGGCAATGCCTTCCTCCAGACTGACTTGCTGCCGGTACCCGAAATCGCGCATGGCTTTCGCCGGCGAGCCGGCCTTGCAGGTGTAGCGGATTTCGCGAGCCTTGTCGCGGTTCAGGGGCGGATAGGTGCCTGTGAGCTTGCCGGCCCATTCGGAGAGCAGCCCGACAACGCCGACCAATGCCACGGGCACCGGCAGAGTGAGGGCTGAGCGGCCCAGGGCCGCGCACGTGACCCGTTTGACCTCACTCCACGCGTACGGACGTTCACTGCTCACGAAGTACGTCTCCCCGACCGCCGCATCGGATTCGGCAGCCTCAATCATCCCACGCACCAGATCTCGAACGTGGACGAGGCTCAACTCCGGGCGGTCAGCGTCGCCCACGACCGGGCAGAGCCCTCGGTTGACGCTCTGGAAAAACGTAAAAATGTCCGCCTCACGCGGCCCGTAAACCGACGGCGGGCGCACGATGGTCACAGGAACACCTCGGCCGTGCTCGGCGATGCGAGTCTCCATCTCAGCCTTGCTTCGGCCGTAGGGGCTAACCGGCTGCATCGGATCAGCTTCCGTCGCTTCGAGGCCGGTAGTGCACGGCCCGACGGCGGCGAGGCTGCTCGTAATCAACACCCGTTTGATGTCTGGCGCATGCTCTGCCACAAGATCGAGTAGCCGTAGCGTGGCGGTTACGTTCGCCCGTTCGAACGTGGCCCAGTCCCGGGCTCGGGTCACGCCGGCGACGTGAAACACGTACTCTGCGCCGGCTACCCCACACCGAAGGGCTTCGTCGTCGTCCAGATCGCCCTGGATGACGCGTACGGGCAACCCCTCCAGCCACTTCAATTCAGAGCGGACCAGGCAGCGCACCTCCATCCCTCTGGCCAGCAGCGCTTCGACGAGGTGGCTTCCAATAAACCCTGTCCCTCCCGTCACAAAAACCACCGTTGGCGGCCCGGCATTAGGAGGAGAATCCGACTGTTCCATCTGTTCCGATCTCATCGTTTCCGGCCCCAACTTCTCACCTCGCGTGATCACCGAATCGGTTGCAGACCGAAGGCCGCGATCCATTTCCGTGCGATGAACGCATCGGTCTGCGCGATGGCCTCCTCAGCCGCCCCACCGATGTGCGGGGTGATCAAAACATTACCGCCGGCATTCGCATACTCGATGAGAGGGTGACTGTCTACCCCGACCCGGTGTTCGTTAGCGATCACGTCCACAGCGGCACCAGCAACAGCTCCCGATCTCAACCGCTCGACCAGCGCAACCTCGTCCAGGATTTCTCCGCGTGCCGTGTTGACGACGAACGCTCCCGCCGGTAGCCGGTCGAGTTCAGCCGCACCGATTAGGTGG
>JBCDHV010000105.1:0-9834 GCA_038749615.1 Bacteroidota bacterium | reverse complement strand
GCCGTCCGATTGGCCGATTTTGAAGGGCCGCTCGACTTGCTGCTGTTCTTTATCCGGCGGGACGAGTTGGACATTCATGACATTCCGATCGCGCAGATCGCGGATGAGTATCTGGCCTACGTGCGCGTGCTGGACGAAGTGGACCTCGATGGGGCCGGCGAGTTTGTCTACATGGCGGCGCTGCTGATCAGCATCAAGGCGCAGATGCTGCTGCCTCGGCCGGCGGCTGAGGACGGGGAAGAGGCCTTCGATCCGCGCAAAGAGCTGGTCGACCGGTTGCTCGAATACATGCGGTTCAAGGAAGCCGCCGGCGAACTGGCGTTTCAAGAAGGGCAGCGGGCGGCATTGTATGCGCGGCAAAGCCCGGTCGAGCGGAAACGGTATGCCGGCAGCGACGACTTCATCACGTACGACTATTCCGTCTTCCAACTCGTCTCGGCGCTCAAGCGTGTCTTGGACCGAGCGGCAGACGAGGAGCCAGAGAGCCACGTTGTGCAGGCGGAGTCGTATTCAGTGGAGGATCAGCGGACGTTCGTGCTCGACCGGGTGCGAGCCGGCGGGCGGCATTCGTTCGTGGCGCTCGTTAAGGAGCGGCCCAAGCCATTCATCATCGCGACGTTCCTCGCGCTACTGGAAATGATCCGCGAGCGCGTCATCACCGTGCACATTGGAGACGAAGGCTTGAGCGATTTCTTCGTGGAAGCCACGGGGTGACGTGGTCCGTGGATGCGTTGTGTGTAGTCCGTGGTGCGTAGTGGGAGGGGGGCTGCTATATTGGCGGTTCATGCCTCTGGTTTAATCGTTGCCTCCTCATGTTTCCCGAGCTTCACCAAGTCCTCGAAGCCCTTTTGTTTGCTGCTGACCGGCCGTTGACGGCAGACGAGATCGCGGAGGTCATGCACACAGCGACCGGGGACGATCCGCCGACGACTGAGGCTATCGATGCCGGCATCGACGCGTTGAATCAGGTGTACGAAGAGACCGGCCGCGTTTTCCGCGTCAACCGATGGGCCGGCGGCTATCAGGTGGCGACGGAGCCCATCGTAGCCCCGTATCTCAAAGCGCTGTTTGCCGACCGAGGGACGCGCCGGCTCTCCCGCTCACTCATCGAGACGCTGAGCGTGGCGGCGTACCGTCAACCCGTCGCTAAGCCGGAAATCGACTTCGTGCGTGGCGTGGACTCGGGGTATGCACTCAAGCGCCTGCTGGAAATGGAACTGCTGGCGGTGGTCGGGCGGAGCGAAACCGTTGGGAAGCCGCTGCTCTACGGGACGACGACGCACTTCCTGGAACGCTTCGGGCTGAACAATCTTGAGGAGTTACCCAAGCTCAAGGAAATTGAAGAATTGCTGCAGGACCCTGAATTGAGGCAGCGGAAAGAACTGTTGGACTTGCAGGCCGTTCTGGGATCGGAACCAGCCGACCCGGCTGACTCCACCGAATCCACCTCTGATGAACTCGCCGAAGCGCCGTAAGCGCGACGACGCCTCCACCGATTCGCCCGACGAGGCGAAAGGCCCTGCTTCCCGAAAGCGGCCTCGGAAATCACGCGCCCAGGACTCCAGCCGCTCCCGTAAAGGATCGCCTCGTACCTCGAGATCCTCGTCCAACTCGTCATCGAAGCGTAGCCGCCCGTACTCCAGGAGCGCGTCTCCGAAGAAGACCTCCTCGAAAACCGAGCAGTCGGACAGCAAGCAGGACGACAGCCCGCCGAAGAAGCGCTCGTCCTCGAACCGGCGTCCGCGGAATTTCTCCCGCTCGATGAAGGGCAAGCCGCCCCGCCGGGACGCTGATGTGCCCAAGGCCATGCTTCAGGCCATCACCAAGCCGATGCGCCTAAACCGGTTCATCGCGAAGGCCGGCGTGGCCTCCCGTCGCAAAGCCGACGAGCTGATTGCCGAGGGCGCGATCAAGGTCGATGGCGTCGTCGTGACCCAGCTTGGGACGACGGTAGAGCCGGGCCAAGCCGTCACCTTTCGGGGCCGGCTGCTCACGCCTCGGCCGTTCCACTACGTCCTGATGAACAAGCCGAAGAACGTCATCACGACGACCAGCGACGAAAAGGACCGGCGCACGGTGATGGACCTCGTCGAAGACGACGAACTGCAGAAGGCCGGCCTGTATCCCGTCGGCCGGCTCGACCGCAACACGCTCGGCCTCCTGCTGCTCACCAACGATGGCGATTTGGCCAATCGGTTGATGCACCCCCGGTATGAAGTCGACAAACTCTACCGCATTCGCACGGCCGAGCGCGTAAAACCGCACGAGTTGCAGCAGCTTGCCGAAGGCGTCACACTCGACGACGGGCCGGCCAAAGCCGACCAGGTCTCCTACCTCGAAGGCACCACGCACAACGAGATCGGGATGCTCATTCACGAAGGCCGCAACCGGCAGGTTCGCCGGATGATGGAAGCCCTCGGGCATGAGGTGCGCGAACTCGAACGCGTTGGGTATGCCGGCATGACAGCCAAAAACCTCCGCCGCGGCAAATGGCGCCGCCTCGACGAGCGCGAAGTCCGCAAGCTCCGCCGGCAGGTGGGGTTGAAGTGACGTGGATGCGTGGAAGAGTCGCTAGGAAGAGGAGTGGACGTGTGGGGTGCCGGTTGGGTGACCTTTGCTACACCGATAGATCAGTTACATAACGGAAGAACCACCATGGAAAAAGTCGTGCTCACGGGTCTTACGTATGACGATGTCTTGCTAGTGCCGGCACGCTCGGACGTGATGCCGCGGGACGTGCAGATCGGGACGCAGTTGACGCGCAACATCCGGCTCAACACCCCGCTGATCTCGGCGGCAATGGATACCGTGACCGAGGCCCGGCTAGCGATTGCGATGGCCCGGGAAGGGGGCGTCGGCGTGCTGCACAAGAACATGACGATTGCCGCCCAGGCGGCCGAAGTGAGACGGGTGAAGCGGAGCGAGAGCGGCATGATCCTCGACCCGATCACGCTCCGGCCAGACAATACCGTGGCCGATGCGCTCCAAATGATGCGGATCAACTCCATCGGCGGGATTCCGATTGTCGATCCTGACAGCAAACTCGTCGGCATCGTCACGAACCGGGACATGCGCTTCAACCCTGACCTAGACCGGCCCCTGTCTGAGGTGATGACCGGCGAGAACCTGATCACGACCTCGGTGGGGACGACGCTCGAAGACGCCGAACAGGTCTTGCAGCGCCATCGGATCGAGAAGCTGCCCGTCGTAGACAGCGAGGGGTATCTGAAGGGCCTGATCACGTTCAAGGACATTCAGAAGAAGCGTCAGTATCCCAACGCCTGCAAGGACGAACACGGCCGGCTCCGCGTTGGTGCGGCGGTCGGGGTGACGGCGGACACGCTGGACCGGGTAGCTGCGCTCGTCGAGGCCTCGGTGGACTTTGTGGTCATCGATACCGCGCATGGGCACAGTGAGGGTGTGCTGAACATGGTGCAGACCGTGAAGTCGCGCTTTCCGTCGCTGGAGGTCGTCGCCGGCAACGTGGCGACCGGAGACGGCACCGCAGACCTGATCGAAGCCGGCGTCGATGCGGTAAAAGTGGGCATCGGTCCGGGCTCGATTTGCACGACGCGTGTGGTAGCCGGCGTCGGGGTCCCGCAACTCACGGCCATCATGGAATGCGCCCGCATCGCCCGCGAACACGGCGTCCCGATCATCGCCGATGGTGGCGTCAAACAGACCGGCGACGTGCCCAAGGCGCTTGCCGCTGGGGCCGACAGCGTGATGGTGGGGGGCATGCTCGCCGGCGTCGAGGAAAGCCCGGGCGAGACGATTCTGTTCGAGGGCCGGAAGTTCAAAAACTACCGCGGCATGGGCTCGATTAGCGCCATGCAGGCCGGCAGCAAAGACCGCTACTTCCAGGATGCCGAGGACGAACTGAAGAAACTCGTCCCGGAAGGCATCGAAGGCCGGGTGCCGTTCAAAGGCAACCTGAGCGAAGTCGTCTACCAGATGGTCGGTGGCCTCCGCGCCGCGATGGGCTACTGCGGCTGTGCCAGCGTGGCTGACATGAAGGAACGCGCCCAGTTCGTCCGCATCACGGGAGCCGGCCTCCGAGAAAGTCACCCGCACGACGTAACCATCACGAAGGAGTCGCCGAACTACTCGACTCGGTAGAGCGGTTGGGTGGTTGATGGTTGGGCCGCTGGGCAAGGCTTCGGTAGGTATCGGCGCATCGTTGCATGCCGGCGTTTCTCTTGTGAGGTGAATAGATGCCGGCTAGAGCGGCAGGTCTCGCTGGTTAGCCGTATTCTAGGCAGGCGTTGCGTTGAGTGGTGTGTGGTTGGGTTGATCGGTCTCGAACGGTCTTCTATGGATTTTTTCTCTTCTCGCTCGTTCATCGTCCAGGTTTTTCTATGGACTGCCCTGTTCACACAGGGCGCCGCTCAAATCGATGGAGCTCGCACGTTCGAGCTGCAGGTCCGGGAGATGATCTACGACGAGAGTCGGGAGCGGCTGCTCCTGGCCATGATGAGTCGGGATCTGGAATACGGGAACCATATCGTCGTGTTCAACCCTGCTACCGAGACTGTCGAGGATGCCTTATTCGTGGGAAGCGAGCCATGGCAGCTCGCGCTCTCTGATGACGGGATGTATCTCTACGTAGGGTTTGTGGGGAGCCCGACTATCGCTCAGGTGAACCTGAACTCGATGTCTGTCGAAAAAACGTTTCCCTTGAAAGAGGTCGATTCGGGTAAGCCTCTGTACGCGCTGGACATAGAGGTCCAGCCAGGGAATCCCAGAGTGGTGGCTGTTGCCATGGGAGAAGGGGCCTCGCCATCAAGCGGGCAGGGCGTTACGATCTATGATGACGGAATCCAGCGTCCGGACAAAACCTCGTGGCCGGACAGAATAGATCGCATAGCTTTCAGTGATGACCCGAGCGTACTCTATGGCTTCGAGTACGACGGAGTGTCCGATTTAAAGAAGATGAGTGTTGACGACGCAGGTGTGCGGGTGACAGCTAAGGCGTCAGAACTGCTCGATAGGCCCGACACGGACATAACGTACCTCAAGGGCAGACTGTACACCACGGGGGGGAGGGTCATCGATGCCGACAGGCTCGAGGCTATTGGTTCCTTTTCACTCCCGTACACGGTCTCGTGGGGGGATAGTGGGAGGCGAACGTTTCTACCGGTCGCAGCCTTAGACCGAACGTATTACCTCGAATGGACGGACGAGGGCGTGATCAATTTCACTGCGTTCGACAACGAGGAATACACACAGGTCGGGCAGGAGCGGTTCATCTTTGAGGAAGGCATAAAGTTGCATTGGAAGATTGACCGCCTTGAACGCTGGGGCGAAGATGGTTTGGCCTTTCTGTATGGTGGAGATACGTACGGGGTCATAGAACGAGGTCTTGCCATAGCCCAAAGTCAACTCTTCGACGAACAGATTGCCGGCTTCTCTGCCACGCCATTCGCGATCAATTTTCACACGGTTTCGGAGCCTGACTCCATGGACTTTGTGATCACGAATACCGGTACACTCCCCCTTCAGGTCGACAGTGTGGTTTCGACCTACCCGGATTTCTCCTTCACCCCGGGTGCCTTCACGGTGGCTCCGCGCAGCAGATTTCGCGGGGACGTGGTGTACGCGCCCACGGAGAACGGGCGCGTTTCTGGGGACCTCCTCTTCTTTCACAATGGTGCCGGCTCTCCCACTAAGTTCAGAATGTTCGGCGAAGGTTCTCTCCGAAGGTACAGCTTCGCTGTGGACACGCTCGCTCTCGGGAATGTAGAGATCGGTACTGGAGTCATCATTAGCTTTGCCGTCTTTGGCAACTCAGGGAGTTCACAAACGGTGACGCTCACTGAGTTTGTGTCGGACCACCCCGCAGTCACAGTGATTACTGAGAAGATTTCAGTTCGTGCAGAAGGGGTAGGGTCAGGCAATTTGCTGTTTGCCCCCACATCACCAGGACCAGTCGAGGCACGTATAGCCGTCGAGAGCACGGCGATGCATTCACCAGATACGCTGTACGCGAAGGGAGCAGCCGTTACGCTCGGGCGGGGATACGTGCTGCCAGAGTACATCGCGATGGGTGACGTTTCGGCTGGTCTTTCGCGGGACACTACAGCCACACTGTACAGTTCAGGAACCGATACGTTGGTCGTGGAGAACGTGGTGGAGTCAGTGTTCGGCTCCGGCTTTGAAGTTTCTCCAAATGAATTCAAGCTTGCACCAGGAGACTCGGCTTCGTTCAGGATTCGTATGTTTGCTGTCCGTCCTGGAACGGCTCAAGCCCAGTTGGATTTTCAAGGCAATGCGGCCCAACCGGTTCTGGCCTACGTTGCCGCCCGAGTCGTCGTCAGCACGTCGAATGAACAAGAGGGGCCACTTACTCTGTCACTCCAGCCAAACTATCCCAATCCATTCAGTACATCGACTGAGATTCCCATTGTCCTGCCGGAAGCGTCAGGCGTCTCCCTTCGCGTCTTTGATGCATTGGGCCGGGAGGTCTCGGTGCTCCTGAATGAGGTTCTGCCGGCCGGCGAGCATACCGTTGAGTTTAGCGCCGGTGATTTACCAAGCGGTCTGTATTACTACCGGCTTGAGGCCAACAGGGCATCACGGGTGCGAACGATGATGGTGGCACGTTGAGGTGCTTGGTAGCGGATACAGTCTGTTCCTACTTTATTATCGTATGTCTTTCCTAGTTGATGCAACCGCTGGCCAAGCGTGCCTCGTGACGTTTCTGCCGGATGTGCGGTGGGCATGCGGATTCTCGGGATCGAACGGGCTGTTGTTGGCGACGCAAGCCGGCACGCATTTCTTTACCGATGGGCGCTACACCGAGCAGGCGGCGCAGGAAGTCAATGGGGCCGAAGTACACGTGGTGCCGGGCGGCCTACTCGGCGAGTTGGGGCCGTGGCTTGCGGACTTGGCCGGCGAGACGGTGATCGTTCAAGCTGATCATCTGTCGCTGGCGGAGGCGAACGAATTGCACGAACGGTATCCAGCGATTCAGTGGGAAGGCCGGGCGCGGGTGTTCGATGCGCACGTGGCCCGCAAAACAGGCGTTGAAATCGAGGCGATCACGCGAGCGCAGCGTGTCACCGAGCAGGTATTCGAGGAGATTCTACCGCTGCTCAAACCCGGCGTGACGGAGCGAGAAATTGCCGCGGAGATCGTCTATCGGCACCTGAAGCACGGGGCGTCCGCCATGTCGTTCGATCCGATTGTCGCGGCTGGGCCGAACGGTGCGCTGCCCCACGCCCGCCCGACGGATCGGGCGATTCAAACGGGTGATTTGGTGGTCATCGACATGGGCGGATTCGTCGACGGATACGCCTCCGACATGACACGGACCGTGGCGGTGGGAGAGCCGGCAGCCGAGGCCCGTCAAGCCTACGAGGTAGTGCGGCGCGCTCAGCTAGCGGCCCTCGACGCCGCACGCGCCGGCCTGTTTACCGATGAACTCGATGCGGTAGCGCGGGGCGTGATCAGCGAAGCCGGTCTAGGGGCGTATTTCTCGCACAGCCTGGGGCACGGCGTGGGGCTTCAGATTCACGAATGGCCGAGCGTATCGTACCGGATGCACGCGCGGCTGGAGCCAGGCATGGTGGTGACCATCGAGCCGGGCGTATACATTCCCGGCCAATTCGGCATTCGAATCGAGGACATAATCGTTGTCCAGGACGATGGGTGCGAGGTGATTACGAGGACGGATAAGTCGTTTAGAGTCCTCGGATAAAAGGTGTAGATTGGTTTCCCAAAGGACGGGGAGCAGGCCTGAAGGGTCTTGTTTGCGGCTTTTGTGCAAATCAAAGTTTTGGACAGCAGGGCCGCGAATAGGAAGCAGTCTAGCTTTCGGTGCTTTTCGCATGCACCAGTGGGGCGTCTCGGGCCAAGTTGACACGAAGCTAGTGCACACACTCACCACGTCGCCGGCTGGAACTCTTGGCATTTCAACGGCTGCGCGATGGCACCTTCAAGGCACTATGCACACGTCGCTACGCATCGTACCGCGTTACTTTTACCTCGTCATTCTCTGCCTGGCTTTACTGCCCATTGCTGCCTGGGGGCAGTGCGTTGATCCAGCGAACACTTCTGGAGGGACCAACTCGGGATTGGGTGATGTGAACAACGATGGCAATATCATTCTAAGATCTGGGCAGTCGTTTCAAGCAACCTGCAACGGATTCCTGGTTGCTATTGAGATCACCGTCAACAGCATTTCGGTCAGCCCTCTGAACGGCACGCTACGCATTTACTCGGGCGAACCCAACACTGGGACCGAACAGACAAACCAAGGCTTCTCGTTTTCGACGACCGGGTTGAAGCGCATCGTGATCGGATCGCCGGTGGCCGTCACAAACGGCAGTGACTACGCATTTGTATTTGAACCTGCTTTGTCTGGCGGTGGATTTGCAGAGGTGCAAACGTCAGCCCCGAACGCCGGCAACTACAGCGATGGAACCATCCTTACTCAGACTGTTTTCGGCGGGAGCCCCAATCCCTACAGCGCCGGCAACACAGACTATCTGTTCACGGCCGACTTGGAGACGGTGCTTCCGGTCGAGTTGACGCGCTTCGACGCGCTCGCCGAGGCCGCCGGCACGTCGCTCGTCTGGGAAACGGCCTCGGAGACCGGAAACGCCGGCTTCGAGATCCAACGCCGGCACATCTCCACCAGCGAGTGGACGCCCATCGGCTACGTCTCTGGAGCCGGCACCACGAGCGAGCCGCAGCAGTACCGTTTCGTCGACACTGACGCGCTCGTGGGGACCACGGCCTACCGGCTCAAGCAGATCGACTTCGACGGTCAGTTCGAGTTCAGCCCGGAAGTCGAGGCGACGCGCGAGTTGGCTACGACGTTTCTGTTGACGCCGGCGTATCCGAACCCGTTCAACCCGCAGACGCGCTTCACGCTGGCGGTGCAACGAGAGCAGTCGGTGCGCGTGGTGCTCTACGATTTGCAAGGCCAGCAAGTAGCGGTGGTGCACGATGGCGTGCTCGCGGGTCAGACGACGCACGGGTTCACGGTCGAGGCGTCCGGGTTGGCGAGTGGTGCGTACGTGCTTCGAGCTGAAGGTGAGTGGTTCGCGGCCTCCCAAACGTTGATGCTGCTCAAGTAGCAGGCGCTGCCGAATAACTGTATAGAGAGGGCCTACGTCGGTAGACTGTGTCCCCTCGTTTATTGGCTCTGTGGATTGCCCGGCCATCGATGATTTCGGTGGCCGGGCTTGCGTTTTATGGGCAAAATAATGTTGTGAGTTGCAGGGAGCGTGCCCGGCCGCGTCCTAGCTTTGAGCACATTTCAGCCGCACTAGCAGGCCACTGACCGTTTCGGAGCAGTCCAGCTGGTGCACCCAATCACCATGTCGCCGGCCGAGGTTTCTTGGCGCTTTACGCGCCGCGCGATGGAACCCGACAGGTACATGCTCTCGTCGCTATCCACGGCGTATCTACGCCGTATTGTATTCGTTACAGCCCTCGCTTTTTTGCCCATCGCCACCTGGGGGCAGTGTGTTGACCCAGCAAACACCTCTGGAGGATCGAACTCAACATTTGGGGTCACGAATCCAGTACTCACCGTCTGGTCTGGGCAGACCTTCACGGCAACGTGTTCCGGATTTCTGATCGCCGTTGAGTTCAGTATCCAAAGTGTCAGTTCCTCGCCGATTACCGGAACACTCCGGGTCTTCACTGGGGACCCAAACACTGGTACAGAGGTCACAAACCAAGGCTTCTCGCTTTCCTCCGCCGGCCCTCAACGGCTTTCGATTGGAACGCCTGTCGCTGTTACAGACGGAAGCCTGTACTCGTTCGCACTCGAAGTCGCGAGCGGTGCCGGTGAGGTAGAGGTTTCGGGAACGGATAATCCCT
>JBCDHV010000104.1:0-9916 GCA_038749615.1 Bacteroidota bacterium | reverse complement strand
CTGATGGCCCCGATACCGTAGCGCCGTGATCTATCACGGCGACCGGAATGCCACCACGCCCTACTGGTTCGATTGTCCGTGTGGCGGTATGATCCAACGTTTTGGCATCCAGAGCCCGTCGTGATGGATCACGACGCTACGGGGTTGCGCCACGGTGCAGGAATGCGGTAGCCCGCCGTCAACCACCCAACCACCCAACCACCCAACCACCCAACCACCCAACCATCCAACCACCCTGCTCGATTTTATCGTCATAGCGGCCATGCTGGTGCTCAGCGCGTTCTTTTCGGGCGCTGAGATCGCGTACGTCGCGGCGAACCGGTTGCGGACGGAGGCTCAGGCGCTCAAGGCCGGCTGGAATGGCCGGTTGGTGACCTCACTCCTGGAGAACCCGACCAGCGTGATCACCACCGCGTTGGTGGGCAACAACTTGGCCTTGGTGGTCTACTCGACCCTCATGTCGTTGCTACTGCACGATTGGATCAAGGGCTGGTCTGGTGGGGCGGAACCCGTTGTACTCCTGATCGAGACGCTCATTGCGTCCGTGATCGTGCTGATTCTGGGCGAGGTCATCCCAAAGTCGATTGCTCAGCAGTATGCCGACCGGGCCGTGTTCGTGCTTGCCGTGCCGATACAGTTTTTTCGCCGACTGTTGCGGTGGATCAGTTGGGTCTGCGAGAGCGTGGCCTCGTTCATCCTGCGCGTGACGGGCCTGGCCGACCGGTCTCAGGCTGTGTTTCACCGGCGCGAGTTGGAGGTTCTGCTGAGGGAAAGCCAAAGTTCGGGGTCCATTGAGATCGATGAGGAGGATTCGGTGCTGCTCGCCAATGTGCTGGACCTCGATGCCGTGCGGGTCAAGGAATCGATGGTGCCGAGGACAGACATTCAGGCCATTGAGGCCGGCGCTTCACTCGAAGAGGTGCAGGAGCAGTTTCGGGCCACCGGGCATTCCAAGCTGCCCGTGTACCGTGAAGGGATAGACCAGATCGTGGGCCTCGTGATGGCTTACGATCTCTTTCATCATCCCAAGACGCTGGAAGAAATCATCCGGCCGGTCCATTTCGTGCCAGACACGAAGCGGTCGAAAGATCTGCTGCTCGAATTCCTGGCCTCCCGCATGTCGATAGCGATCGTGATCGACGAGTACGGGGGCACGGCCGGCCTCGTGACTATCGAAGACCTCATCGAGGAACTCACCGGCGAAATCCACGACGAGCACGACGAGCAAGAGTTCATCGTTCGCCAGCTCGATGAGCGGACGTTCGTGCTCAATGCCCGCGCTGAAATCGACGAGCTTGCTGAGCGGTGGGGTATTGCCTTACCTGAAGGCGATTACGAAACCGTCGCCGGCCTCGTGCTCGATCATCTCGGCCATATTCCTGAGGTCAACGAGGAATTTGATCTGGCCGGGTTTCGGTTTCTTGTGCTCCGTGCCAGCCAAAACCGCGTCGAGTTGATCAAGGCGACGAGGATTGGGGAGGGATAATCCGGATGTGGCAGATGCGGTTGATCGGAGCGCTGTAGAGGCGTTGCATGCAAGGCCTGTACGGAGGTGGGTCAATTTCGGATCGAAAAGCCGACGAGTGTTGCCGGCGTATCGAGGCGGCGGGTGAGGTGGAGCCAGAGCGGATAGCCGAACAGGTTGCCGGCGCTCAGGGTAAGTTCGTGGTGGCCGGAGGTAGGGGATGCGCGGCCGCCGTCCGTCCAGACATGCCCGCCGCCGAGGGCCAGACGCAAGCTGCGGGCAGAGAGGCTGTAGAGGCCCATACGCTCGAACGGCACCGTGCCGAAATCGTAGCGCCAGAACAGGCCGGCATAGCGGTTCCCGGTATAGGGCAGGCCGCGTTTGCTTCGTAGACCTCCAAAGCTCGTGTAGGCCCCGATGCTGCCGTCTACGGCCCGGATGCGCTGGGTTGGCAGATTTCCTCGGGAGGTGCCGGCGCGGAGCCACAGGTCAGCGCGCTGGGGGTCCGGTCGGCGGCGGAAGAATGTGGGAGCGCTCAGCCTGAACTCGGCGTCGAGTTGATCGAAGCGGCCAGAGGTCAAGTCGCGCGTCCAGGACAGAGAGAACTGGCTTCCGGCCCATCCCAGGCTGGCTGTGGTGCGGGCCGTCGTGAATTGGCCTTCGTCGACAGGCGGGTTCTCACGCTGCCCGTCTGTGATCCACCAGCCTTCGTATGTCGTGCCACGCGAGATGGAGCGGTCTTCGTCCGTGACGAGTTGGGCCTCCAGTGTGAATAGCCCAGTACGAGCCTCGGCACCCACGTACAAGCGCTGCCGCCGGACGTAATCGAAGTAGTCGGCGAGGCCCAAGTAGGTGGGAATGGTGTTGGCCGAGCGGGCGTACACGGCGGACGCGTAGGCCGGCACGGCGTCATCGAACCCACCCGCGCGGAAGGTGACAGAACCTAGCCGGTAACGCCCCTCGGCGCGAAGCGTCGGCCGGCGTTCGACATCGTCGCTTCCCACGAGGCCGGCAACGCCTGCGCCGATGTCCAATTCGGTACGGTCCACAGGCCGGAGGGTCTGGCGCAGACCGAGATGAACGCCATCGACCCGGTTGTACCAGGCCAGGACCCGCTCGAACGGCCCAAACGAGCGCCGGCCCGGCGGGGCTCCCTGATCCTGAGGCGTCTCTTCGAGCCGGACCTGAACGTACTGTGTCAAAAAGCCGGTAGGGAAGAACGCCCGGCGGAGGGACATGGAGGCCGGCATCTGTTCCAGCGCCTCCGTTTCCCGAGCGGAGAGGGGAACGAGCCCGGATGGACTACCACGGAACAGATACTGCCGGCGCTCGCCGAAAGGCAGTACAAACCGGCGTTGTGCACCGGCGAACAGGGAATCCGGACCCGGCTGATCGGGTACGTGGAGGGCCAGCCTGGAGACTTGTTCGAACTGAGCGCGTGGATAATTGACGCCGGCCCGTCCGAACTCGACGAAGCCTTCGCGGCGCAGATTCACCGGCAACCAGACGCCTTCGGGAGAGGGCTCGAACTGCTGGACGAAGCGCTCGCTCCAATCCAGAATCGGCGGAGGAAGGGTGGCGAACCACGTCGGGCGGAGCTGTGCCTCGGCCACGACGAGACTATCGGTGAGCACCACGAGCCGGCCAGCGAGTGCCGAGCGTAGCGGATCGCGAGGCGAGGCGTAGACGTCTACCGCCGGCCGGCCATCCAACACCCGTTCAGGGCCAAGGCGAAAGGTATAGGCATCGAGCGCGTCGGGTGCGGTCGGGCCAACGAAGCGAATGCCACGGATGTCCACCTCGTCGTCGTACAAGTTGACGACGGGCATGGGGCCAGCAAAGCGAAAGGCTTGCGCGCGTGCCGGCTGCCGGCGTTCGGTCAGCACGACCTCTCGGGCACCGCCGCCCGGCCGCCAGTACGTCTCGCTGATCTGCTCGCGCAAGTGGACGAGTTGGCCGCGCCGGTAGAGGGTGAACCGCGAAAATGCCTCGGCTCGAAACGACGAAATGCGCCCGTACATCGCCCGCTTTTTAGCGATCACGAGCCGCATCAGGGCTACTGCGGGATCCTCGCCAGACACTTCGAGACCACCCAGCGCGTACGTAGCCGGCTCGAGCCGGATCGTCACGGCTTCTGGCGTCTGCGCCCTAATGCGCAGCGTATCCGATTCGTACCCGAGGTAGCGCACGGCAAGGCTCGCCGGCACCCGAGGTAGGAAAAGCTCAAACCGCCCATCCTCGTTCGTCGTCGCCCCGTTCATCGTACCTACCACCCGGACGTTCGCTGCCGGTAGGCCCTCGTTCGTCTCCGCATCCACCACCGTCCCCACGACGCGCTTTTGCGCAAAGGCCAGTGCCGGCAGCAGGACGAGCATGGCCAGTTTGGACTTGGCGATCATGTGGCAAGTGTTGCAAGGTGGCAGGTGTGGCACAGTTGCACGTGTGGCAGAGCTCCGCCGTGTGGAAGACTACCTTTGCCACACAGCCACACCTGCCACCTTGCCACATCAAAGGCCCTCCAACGTCCGAAACACCTCGTTCGCCTCCCACTCGTTGCCGCGCCAGATTTCGCGTACCTGGCCATCAGCATCGATGACCGCTGTAGCGAGGTTGTGGTCGATCACACTCCCGCCGGCATCCTCGTAGAACACGCCGAACGCAGCAGCAATTTCCGCAACGGATTCGGGCGAGCCAGTAGCAAAGCTCCACGAGGCCGTGTCGTCCGTGTACCGGCTGGCGTAGTCGGACAGGATGGCCGGCGTGTCGTACTCGGGGTCGAAGCTGATGCTGAGTAGGTGGGCCTGGACGCCGGCGCTGGCAAGCTGCTGCTGGAGCGCCTCGAACTCCGCCGACATGCGTGGGCAGTAATCCGGTAGGGGGCAGCGTGTGTAGATGAACGTCAGCGCAAGCGGTTGGCCGGCGAAGCGCTCGCGTAGGCTGAAGGTCTCGGCGTCCTGGTTGGTCAGCGTCGTGTTGGGTACGGCATCGCCTTCATCGAGCAACACGATGTCATCCGGCATGGGCAGCCGGCTCGCTGGATCGCTTAGGAGGGTGACGAGCGAGTCAGGAATGCGTTCGATATCAGCAACCGACGACCGGGAGGAGCGAACGTTCAAGGTGAAGCGGATGCTCTCGCCGGTATCCAGGGCCGCGATCTCATCCGGGTTCTCTGCCTTGAAAGGCATCGTCATGCTGGGCATGAAGCCGGGGATATCCTCGTGCTCGATGAAGACGGTTTCTTCGTCCTGCCCAAAACCGGCGACGCGGCCTTCCACGACGTACGAGACCGTCGGCGGGCTGAATACGAAGAAAAGTGTCAGCAGGAGCGCCGCTACGGCTGCTAGGCTGAGGCCGATGAGAGCAGATTTAGGCACGTTGGGCAGAGGTTGAAGAGAGCGTAGGGGGGCCGACCCCCCCGAGGAGTCGGACCCCCGGTTATGCGGAAACGGCGAGTTGGCCGCAGGCCGCGTCGATGTCTTGGCCACGGCTGCGCCGGACGGTCACCGTCACGCCTTCGGCAACGAGCCGGCGGATGAAGCGGTTGAGGGCCTCCTCGCTCGTCGACGTGAAGCCGGTCCCGTCGACGGGGTTGTAAACGATGAGGTTGACCTTGCTGGGTGCCCAGCGGGTGATGCGGGCGAGGTGTTTGGCATCCTCGGCGCTGTCATTGACGCCTTCGAGCGTGCAGTATTCGTACGTGACAGGCCGTTTCAGGACGGCGTAGTAGTGTTTGACGGCGTCTTCGAGTGCAGAGAGATCTGTCCGGCGCGAGCGGTTGACCGGCATGATGGCGCTGCGCTGCTCGTCGGTCGGGGCATGCAGAGAAATGGCGAGCTTGAACGCCGTGTCATCGTCGGCTAGCTGCCGGATGCGCTTGGCCAAGCCGACCGTCGAGACGGTGATGCGCTTCGGGGAAAGCCCGAATCCATCGGCGCTGGTCATCACGTCGATGGCTTGCAAGACGGCCTCGTAGTTCATCAGTGGCTCGCCCATGCCCATGAACACCACGTTGGTGATCCCTCGCCCGAACCGGCGCTGGGCCAGGTCATCGGCGAAACGCGCCTGATCGATGATGTCGCCGGCGGTCAGGTTTTGCTGGAGGCCCATCGTGGCCGTCGCGCAGAAGGTGCAGCCCATCGCGCAGCCAACCTGGCTCGACACGCAGACCGTGAGCCGGCGGGCCGTCCCGTCGGGTTTGAAGTCGGGGATGAGCACGGTCTCGACACGCCGGCCGGAGTCGAGCTCCAACAGCGCCTTCGCAGTCTGATCCGTGGCTGTCTGCATCGTCACGCAGCGCAGGCTGGAGAGGTAGGCCACGTCCTCCAACTTCGCCCGGAAGGCCTTCGGAAGATTCGACATGGCCTCGAAAGACGACGCACCCTTCCCATGCATCCACGAAAACAGCTGCCGGCTCCGAAAAGCCGGCTGCCCTTGCGTCTTCACGAACGCCTCGAGCTCGGCCCGGGAGAGCGCCTTGAGATCGGTTTTGGGCATAGCGAGAAGGGGTGAATGGCTGTCCACGCTGCGAAGCAGAAGCGCTACATAGGAAGCAGAGGCGCTACACGGGAAGCGGAGACGCTGCCGGAAAGGTCTCTATTGCTCTTCATCGGTCCAGCGAAGCCGGGTACCTTCGGTGATGCCGTAGGAGTCCGCAAAGCCGGCAACGACTTCGAGGACGTACTGAGCCGGCTGCTTCGAGCTGGTGTTCTCCGGCGTCATCGGGCGGACGTACTTCGCGATGTCGACTACGGTCGAGTCGTCGTCGATAAAAAACATGTCCAGCGCGAGTGGCGTGTTGGCCATCCAGAATGTCTGAGGCTGCATCTGCTCGAAAATGAACAACATGCCGCTCCGGTCTGGCAGCGAGGTGCGCTGCATGAGGCCCCGCGTACGCGAGCTATCGTCAGCGGCAATCTCGATGTCGATCTTGACGAGTTCGGTGCCGTCGTCGAGCAGGAAGGTCAGGTCTCCTTCATCCGTGAACGGGATGTCGACGGTTGGCGGTTCGTCGGTTGGGGGCGCGTCGGGCTGGGCGCAGCCGGCGGCGAGGACCATCACACAGGCGAACGGCAGAAGGCGAGCTAGAAAATGCATGGGCGAAATAGGCGGTAAGTCTCCGTGAGCGCGTGTCTTACGTGCCTGTGCCTTCTGCGTTCGATACGGTGCCGGCCTCCCACAAAAATCCGTCAACGGCAGGCGAAGTCGGCTTTGTGCTTCAGGGCAGCAGGGCCTCGAAGGCTTCTCCCTGAGAGAAGCGCCCCTCATCAGTGAGGCGAACCTGGCTGTTGCGGATCGGGTGGATGAGACCAGCCGATTCGAGGTCGGCAAGGGCATCGATGCGGTCGAGGAGCAAGTCGTAGCCGTAGCGGTGGGCGAGGTCGTCGAGATCGAGCCCCGTGCTGGTGCGGAGCTGCATCATCATGAAGTCCTCGGTCAGGGCATCGAGCGTGGTGGTGTAGCGTTGTTCGAGGGGAAGCTGGCCGCCGAACAAGGCCATTTGATAGCGCTCCACGTCTGGGATGTTCGACCAGATCTGGGTTTTGGGGGTGGGGAGCCGGCGTGTCCAGAGCGATTGAGCGGACGGCCCGAAGCCAAGCAGATTGTCGTGCCGCCAGGCTCCGAGGGCGTGCCGGCTCTCGGCTCCAGACCGAGAGAAGTGCGCCATCTCGTACTGGGAGAAGCCCTGATCGGCGAGGTAGTCCACGACGAGATCGTACCGGGGACCTGGATCCAGATCCGGGTCGAGCTCTTCGTCGGAGAAGCCGGCGTTGCGGCGCATCAGAGCCGCCTCGGTTTCGGTGACCCCGAAGGTCGCGATGTGGTCGACGCCCAGGCGGATCGCGCGCTCCAAGTTGGCCGCGGCGTATTCGTCCGGCTGCTCCGGCAGGCCGAAGGCCAGATTGACGGAGACGTGCTCGAAGCCGGTGGCGAGCGCGTGCCGGACGGCCATCTCAGCCGTGTAGCCGTCGTACGGGACGCCGATGGACTCCAGATCTTCGTCGAAAAACGATTGCACGTCCACGTCCAGCCGCGTCACGCCGGCGCCTTTGAGCCCGTCGAAATACGTGGCCGAGGCGTGCAGAGGCGAGACGCGAAAGGTGATCTCTGCCGTATCTGACACCTGGTAGCTCCGCCGTGCCAGCGAGAGGAGTTGAAAGACATCCGGAAGCGTCAGCACCGAAGGCGTACCGCCGTTGACCACGATCGTGTCGATGACGCCAAGGCCGGCGTATTCAGCCGCGTAGGCGTCTATCTCGTAGGCCAGGGCCTGTACGAACGTGTCGAGCAACAGCGGTGGGTGCACCGCATACCCCTCAAAGCACACGCTAGGATGCGCCGCGAACGGAACGTGGAGATAGAGATGGTTCGCTTCGCTCACGTGGGCGAGTGGAGGTGAGGCTAGGTGGGAGGGGTGAAGAGTGGGTTCTAACCTGCAAACGTGGCAACAAGGTCCAGTCAGAAGTTTCCTGAGCACTTCAGCAAGACCGGCTCCTCATCCTTTCGACGAGTCCTCTCATCCACTCGTCTACTACCGAATGCCCGTGTCAAACCGGAGTTCTACCTCCGTGTAGCGGCCGTCTGTGACGGCGATCATCTGCGGGTCGGGAGCCGGCAGGGGGTCTTGGCCGATGCCCTCAGACGGCGTGTCCGTGTCGAGGGTGACTTGGTACGATCCGGCCGGCAACCCGACGCGGAAACGGCCCTCGGTGTTCGTCGAGAAAAAGCGAACGGTGCTGCGGGCCGGTACATCGACGAATTGCAGCCGGCCTTCATACGGCACGTAGCTCTCCTGCCCAACTTGTTGAACGGGATCTACGGGCCCAATCAAGACCTGCCCCTCGATGCCTGAGTCCGATCCGTCAGACCCACCAGAGCCGTACGCGTCGCAGCCGGCCAGTACGAGCAGTGCAGCAAAAAGAAATGCTCTCATAATGTCCTCGATTTACTCGGGGGGGATGGAGAGAGAGGAGGAGTAGAGGAGTGGTCAGGTCGAAGAGTAGACGAGGACATTCACTCATTCACTCTTCAACCTGACTACTCTTCCACCCATCCACTTAGACCACCCGAGGGCAGCCGAGATTCCCTCAACTGCCCTCGGGCGTTTGTCTACATGCTAGGGGTGGGCGTATAACACGCCCCGGAACTTACTTGATGAGCATGATCGACCGCGGGGCAGACACGAAGCTCTCGCCGACGGCGCGGTAGAGGTACGTGCCGCTGGGGAGGCCGGCGGCATCAAGCGTGAACACGTGCGTCTGGTTGGCCGTCAGCTGCCCGTTGTGCAGCACGCGGACGACGCGGCCGAGTAGATCGACGATCTCGATGCGTACGTCTTGATCCCGCGCGATCATCAGCTCGAAGCGCGTCTGCGGGTTGAACGGGTTCGGGTAGGCGTCTGTGAGCCGGTAGCCTTCAGGCACTCCGACGAACGCCTCGATCTCGGGGCTGTAGTCGAACACGCCATCGAAGTCGATCTGCTTGAGCCGGAACGTGTGCGCACCCGGCTCCAAGTCAACGACGCGGTAGCTGTACGATTGCGGCTCGTCCGTGGTACCAGCACCCGAGACAAAGTCGAGTGTCTCGAAGTCGGCATCGCCCGTACGGAGCTCGATCTCAAAGCCGGCGTTGTCCGTTTCCGTGAGCGTGGTCCAGGCGAGTTGCACGTCCCGTCCGTCCGTCACGGCATCGAACGCTGTCAGCTCGACGGGCAGGGGGGCCGGGCTTGGCGCGTTGGCGTTCGAGGTTTGCGAGACCCACGTGCCCCAGGTTACAGTCTGCCCGCTCGGGAGGCCCGCGCCTGTGCCCACGTCTTTTGCGAACTCGTTGAAGACCCAGTACGTCCCGTCCACGGGATCGACCACGGTGCCTGTGTAATCTCCCCAGCGGTTGGGACTCCACGGGTAGCGACCTTCGCCGGCTTTGGCCTGAACGGCAATGGGAATAATGCCTGACGGCACGTTCGGGTTGGGAGGGGCGCTAGACACGACCGGGACTTTTGCATAGGCCATACCGGCGAACGCATTCGCGCCGGCATACGAGAACCCGACGAGCGCCTCGCTGCCGCTCACGGCAACACTGGGGAAGAACGTGTACGTGTTTTCCCCGAAGCGCTCGCCACCGAAGAACGTCACGTCCGTGGTCGTCCAGTTGCTGGGTGTGGCATCGGAGACGTCGACTTGCACCAGGACGGCCGTGGCTTCGCCCACGTCGTCGGGCGCGTACGGGTTGCTAGCGCCGGCTCCCGTCGTGAACGTCACGAAGAGGAGGTTGTCATCGAGGACGGCATCCAGCGTACGCCGGTCATTGGTCGCTACCGTACCCCCGCCAGGTTGCGGGGCATTGCCCTGTGCGCTTCCTATGGCACCAGTCGTGGTGAAAGGCACGAAGGCCGCCGGGAACGAGGCCCCGGCTCCACCGAGTGGATTGTCGATGCGAATAATGCCGAGCTCG
>JBCDHV010000103.1:0-9952 GCA_038749615.1 Bacteroidota bacterium | reverse complement strand
TGGAGTTCGACAAATGGCTCCTCCAAGCCGGCTTCCAAGCTCGTAGAGTAAGCTATTACGACATCCGCCTCGTTGGCCTGCACGTCGATCTACTCGGCCAGCGTGTTGCCGATGTCGGCCGGCCGTTCACGTATGGCGATGCGTTGCTCGACGCGCGGTGGTACCTGAAGGCCGGCACCCGCGGCAACGTCGCAGCTCGTACACGCATAGGCACCGCTAGCATGGACGGAAGTCCCTTTCCGCCGTTTGTGATCGACTCTTATGTCAACGTCCGCGGCGTCGGCGACCGGGTGGCGCGCGGCACGCAGGAATGGACCCTCAACGCCGAATACCGGCACACGACCGACTGGCTGCAAACGAGGCCCGAGGAGCCGGTCGTTCAACTGGTCGCCTTGGTCGATGCCACTGCCTGGCAGCCCGTGGATTCAGACGCCGCACTGGAGTCCGTCGTGTACGCCGGCGCCGGCGCCCGCCTTCACCTGCGGCGGTTCTTCAACCTCATTCTCCGCGCCGATATCGGTATCGGGCTGAACGAGCCGAATGCCGGCGTGGTGGTCGGCCTCGGGCAGTTCTTTTAGGCCTGCTCGCTGGGCGAGCAGGCGTGTTTAGTGTTTGGTGTTTTGTGTTTCGGTCTAGCCTGAGACCATCGAGAGCACAGAACGGAGAAGCTCTTGGGCGTCGAGCCAAATTGACCTATCTCAGTCCCACCCGATTGCGCAGCCATTCTGAAAAGCCAACTCGCAGCGTCAGCGCTAAACACCAAAAACCAAACACTAAACACCAACATGCTAGAACACCTCGGCATCGCGGTACGTGATCCGGAGCCTGTGCTGAAGCTGTACGAGGCGCTGTTCGGCTTCGTGCCGTACAGGAGCGAGGCGGTGGAGCGCGAGGGCGTTCGCACCCACTTCCTCGACGCCGGCACGGTGAAGCTTGAGCTGTTGGAATCGCTGCATGAACACTCCCCCGTCGCCAAGTACCTGGCGAAGCGGGGCGAGGGCATTCATCACCTCGCGTTCGAGGTCGAGGATATCGATGCGGCGTTTGCGAGGCTCGGTGAGGCCGGCTTTACGCTTCTGGGGGACGCGCCGAAATCGGGCGCAGATGCCAAGCGGATTTTTTTCATCCACCCGAGAGACACCCACGGCGTGCTGGTCGAGTTGTGCCAGCAAACCGAGCAGGTACCGCCGGCCACGCGCGTTCCGTTCGCAGGCGGCTCACTTGCGTCCTATGCGATGGGCCGGGCCGAGGCGCCGGCACTATTGATGCTCCACGGCGGCCTCGGCAGTGTGCAAGCCGAGATGTTACCCGTCATGCGTGAGCTCCAGAGGCAGTACCGTGTGGTCTCGTTCGATTTTGCCGGGCACGCCGGCAGCCGGGACGTGCCGGCCACCCCAGAGCTTCAGGGCCTCGCACAGTGCGAGGCCGTTCTCGATGCCCACGGGGTCGACGCGGCGCATGTATTCGGCTTTTCGATGGGCGGCACCGTGGCGCTTCATCTCGCGCATGCCCGCCCGGATCGGGTGCGGCGTATCGCCGTGCTCGGCGTGAACTCGACCTGGGACGAACCCACCATCCAGCGCGCCAAGCAGCGCATTACGCCTTCGTTCATCGAGCAGCATCCTGACTGGACGGCGCATCTGGCAGCGTTGCATGGCCCGGCATGGCCGAAGCTCGCCCTCACGTTGTCGGATGCCATCGACGCCTATCCCGGCCGGCATCTCACCTCCGCTCAATTGGCCGCTCTTCCCCACCCCGTCTTCGTCCTCGCCGGCGACCGTGACCGCATCTATCCGCTCGAACACACGCTCCACCTGTACCGCGCGCTGCCGGATGCGCAGCTTGCCATTTTGCCGGGTGCCGAACATGCGCTCCATCGCCTCCCCCCTCGGCCGTTGGCGGATCAGTTACATAGGTTTTACAGTAGTACGGACTGATCAAACGCCCTGCGACTAGCCTTTAGAATGAATCCTGTCCTCTCCGCAAAACTGGCCAATCTGCCCACACGCCCTGGGGTGTACCAGCACAAGGATGCGGAGGGCAAGGTCCTGTACGTGGGCAAGGCGAAGAGCCTTCGAAGCAGGGTGCGGAGCTATTTTCAGGACAGCCGGCCCCGGGACGCGCGGATCACAGCGCTAGTCCGCAAAATCGAAGACGTGGAGGTCATCGTCACCGACACCGAAGCGGAGGCGCTGATTCTTGAGAACAATCTGATCAAGAAGCTCAAGCCCCGCTACAACGTCAACCTCCGGGACGACAAGACGTACCCCTACATCTGCATCAAAAACGAGCGCTTCCCACGCATTTTCCCGACGCGGCGCGTGGTTCGTGACGGCTCGAAGTACTTCGGGCCATACACCAGCGGCAAGGCCATGAAGGCCACGCTCGACACCATCCGCTCGTTGTTCAAACTGCGCAGCTGCTCGCTGTATCTGAGCGAGGCCAACATCGAAGCCGGCAAGTTCTCGACCTGCCTCGATTATCACATCAACAAGTGCGCAGGACCGTGTGTGGGCTATGAGGACGAGGCCCACTACAACGAATCGATCGCACAGATCGAACAGTTTCTGAGTGGCCGAACGAGCGAACTGACCGACCGTGTCCGCGAAAAGATGGTCGAGGCCGCTACGAGCCGGCGGTTCGAAGAAGCGGCCGAACTGCGTGACCGCCTGAAGGCCATCGAGTCGTACACGGCGAAGCAGAAGATCGTCGTCACCGAGGACATCAACCGCGATGTCTTTGCGCTTCACACCGACGCTGAGCACGACGTCGGATGCGGCGTCTTGTTCAAGATCCGCGAAGGCAAAATCGTGGGCCGGAATCACAAGTATTTGCGGCGCATCGAAGGTAAGACCGACACGTCCCTGATGCAGTCGTATGTCGAGGATTATTATCTCGACACGATGTTCTTTCCGGATCAAGTCTTCCTCAGCACGGCCCTGGAAGACGACGCACCGCTCGTGGAATTCCTGCGCGAGCAAAGGGGCAAGAAAGTCGAGATCCGGGTCCCGGAGCGAGGCGACAAGGCCGAGTTGATCCGCATGGCCGAGGCCAACGCCAAACTGCTCGTCGACGAGTGGAAGCTGCAGAAAGCGAAACAAGAAGAAGGGCGTATCCCACACAGCGTCCAGGCCTTGCAGCGCGACCTGCGCTTGAAGCATCTGCCCCGCCGGATCGAGTGTTTCGACATCTCGCATCTCGGTGGAACGGGGACGGTGGCCTCCTGCATCGTGTTCGTCGATGGCCGGCCCAAAAAGTCTGAGTACCGCACCTTCAAGATCCGCAGCGTCGACGGCAAGCCCGATGACTTTGCCTCGATGCGCGAAGTCATCGCCCGCCGGTACAAACGGACCTTAGAAGAAAATGGCCCCTGGCCCGATCTGCTCTTGATCGACGGTGGCAAAGGCCAGCTGTCGAGCAGCGTCGAGGCGTTGAAATCCGTTGACGTGTATGGCAAGTTCACCGTGATCGGCATCGCCAAGCGGCTCGAAGAAGTCTTCTTCCCGGGCGATTCCCAGGCCATCTTCATCCCAAAGACCAGCTCGTCGCTCCGCCTACTCCAGCGCTGCCGAGACGAGGCGCACCGGTTCGCCGTGACCTTCCAGCGCAAACAACGCTCGAAAGTCCTCCGCAGCGAATTGCTCGACATCCCGGGCATCGGAGAGAAGACCGTTCGCAAGCTGATGAAATCGTTCGGCAGCCTCAAACGCATCAAGGCCGCCAGCGAACCCGACCTCGCCGCCGTCGCCGGCAAATCCGCCGCCCGCAAAGTCCGCCAGTTCTACGACACACCGGAGATTCCGCTGCGCGAACGTTGATACGGGGAGACGGGGAACGGTTGACACGTGGGGAACTGTCTTCGCCTAGCTCAGGCGGATGAGTGGTCAAGCGGATGGGTTGAGGAGTGGGAAACGAGCGCAAGCGCAGCGCCCACCAGGTCCTCGGAGGTCTTCGGCCGGCAACGCCATTCGGCAGCACAACGGGCCGGCAGCTTCACCTCTTCGAGCGGCAGCGCCTACCAACGACCTCCGAGGCCTCGCGCCTCCCCACCACCGGAGCGCAGCGAAACGCGTTCCCCGAGCGGAGCGAGCCGGCTCACCCTCCCACCTGGCACCGTTCCCCCTTTCCACCTGAGCGAAGCGCCGCGCCCATTCACCACGCCACGCCGGTTGCTCGCAACGTATCCCTACCCGCTTGCAACCTAACGGCTATCTTGGAATTCCTATCGTTGCAAACGCCACGCACTTCGTTTGGTAAGCCGACCGGGCTTGCCGCCTACTCCCAACGCGTTGCTCTCTGAAGCAACGGATGTCCCACACCTGCACCACACATGCGAGTTCGCCTTTCCATGGCGTCGGCGCTCGTGCTCGCCTTGAGCATCGCCGGCTGCACCTCCTTCAAGTCCGCCGAAGACCTTCAGGCTGAAGCGGCGACCACCCAGAAACCGCCCCAACGGCCCGCCCCAACGGCCAAGCCGGGCGACATGAAGCCGTACAGCGATATCATCACCGACGAAGCTGAATCCGATGCCGGCCTGTTCACGACGCACCGTATCGGTACAGACCTGTACTACGAAATCCCCGACAGCCTCCTCGGCACCGAGCTGCTGCTCGTGACCCGGATTGCGCAGACGGCGCAGAACATTGGGTACGGGGGCGAGAAGGCAAACACGCAGATCGTGCGCTGGGAGCGCAATGGCGACGATGTGTTGCTGCGCGTCGTCCAGTACCAGAACGTGGCCGATGAAGACCAGCCAATCTACGAAGCCGTCCGCAACTCGAACTTCGAGCCGATCGTCGAGTCGTTCGACATCAAGGCGCTCAACGAGGACAGCACGGGCGTCGTGATCGACGTGACGAAGCTCTTCACGACCGACGTACCGCTCCTCGGCATGCCGCAGCGCCGGCGCGAAGCCTACCGTGTCCGCCGGCTCGATGCTGGGCGCAGCTTCGTCAGCTCGGCCAAGAGCTTTCCGCAGAACATCGAAGTCCGCAACGTGCTGACCTACGAGGCCAGCGACGCGCCATCGAACGCATCGGCCGGCTCGATTTCGCTGGAGATGAACCATTCGATGATCATGCTGCCGGCGGATCCAATGACCCCTCGGCTCCACGATCCGCGGGTCGGGTTCTTCAGTGTGCAGCAAACCGACTATGGGCGAGAAGCCCAGCGGGCCGAGCGCCGGCGCTACATCACCCGCTGGCGGCTCGAACCGAAAGATCCAGAAGCGTTTGCGCGCGGCGAACTCGTCGAGCCTGTCAAGCCGATCGTCTACTACATCGACCCGGCCACGCCCGAAAAATGGCGGCCGTTCCTGAAGCAAGGCGTCGATGACTGGAACGTGGCGTTCGAGGCCGCCGGCTTCAAGAACGCCATCATGGCCAAAGACCCGCCGACGCCCGAGGAAGACCCCGAGTTCAGCCCGGAAGACGTGCGCTACTCAGTGATCCGCTACTTCTCGTCGGACATCCAGAACGCGTACGGCCCACACGTGCATGACCCCCGCACCGGTGAAATTCTGGAATCGGACATCGGGTGGTACCACAACGTGATGAACCTGCTCCGGAACTGGTTCTTCATCCAGACCGCCGCCGCAAACCCCGACGCCCGGGGGGTCGAGTTCGACGACGATGTCATGGGTGAGCTGATCCGCTTTGTGAGCGCGCATGAGGTTGGGCACACGATTGGGCTGCCGCACAACTTTGGATCGAGCTATGCCTACCCAGTCGACAGCCTCCGCTCGCCGACGTTCACGGCTGCGCACGGAACGGCCCCGTCGATCATGGACTACGCCCGGTTCAACTACGTCGCCCAACCCGGCGATGGCGTGACGAATTTCTACCCGCGCATCGGCGAGTACGACATCTACTCGGTCATGTGGGGCTACCGCCCGGTCCTAGATGCCGAGACGGCCGATGCCGAGCGCGAAACCCTCAACAGCTGGGTCAAGCAGCGGGAAGACGACCCGCGGTACTTCTTCGGCCGGCAAACCAGCAGCCGGATCGACCCGCGCTCGCAGAACGAAGACCTCGGCGACAACGCCGTACTTGCCAGTACCTATGGCCTCCGCAACCTGGAGCGCATCGTGCCCATGCTGATCGAGTGGACGAGCCGAGACGCCACGGCGTACGATGATCTCGACGAACTCTATGGCCAGGTCGTGGGCCAGTGGAACCGCTACCTCGGCCATGTGACGCGGCAAGTCGGCGGTGTGTACGAAACGTACAAGACCTATGATCAGGAAGGCTCGGTCTACGAATTCACGCCCGAAGAGACGCAACGTGAGGCGATGGACTTCCTCGCCGAATACGCCTTCTCTCGTCCCGATTGGCTCCTGAACGAAGACGTGATCGGCCGGATCGAAGGCGTGGGCGTTATGGAGCGCGTCCGCCGGCTGCAGACCGGTGTGGTGAACATGCTGCTCGATCCGCAACGGCTCGCCCGGCTCATCGAAGCCGAAGCGCGCATGGGAGACGAGACGTACACGCCAGCGGAGATGCTCACCGACCTGCGCGGCACGCTCTTCTCCGAACTCCGCCGAGGCGAGGCGATTGATCCGTTCCGGCGCAACCTACAGCGTGGCTACGTCGAGCAACTGCACGAGCTGATGACGGAAGAACTCGAAATGCCCCGCGTCCCGCGGCAATTCCTGGAGGTCATCGGCTTTACGGCCATCGACGTGAGCCAGTCCGACATTCGCGCCTACGTCCGTGGGGAGCTTCGCCAACTCAAGCGCGACGTGCAACGGGCCTCTGCTCGCTCGGGTGACCGCATGACCCGGCTTCACCTGGAAGATCTCGAAGAACGCATCGACGCCATCCTCGACCCGAATTGAACCGAGGCAGACCCCATTCAACGACAAGAGGCCCGCTCGGACGAACCAAGCGGGCCTCTTTCGTATGTAGTCCTCGTGCCGGCTAGCGGATCACCGAGACCCGGATGGTTTCCTGAACCGAGCCGGCTTCGGCCTGGATCAGGTAGACGCCCGACGGGAGATCGCTCGGCAAGAGCGCGTCCACTTCGCGCGCGGCACCCGAATGCAGCGTGCGGACGTGCCGGCCCAGCAAGTCGTACACGTCGACGCGCACAGGGACCTCGTCTTCCTGCACGAGCCGGACGCGGCCTTGCCCGGCAACCGGGTTCGGATAGGCGGCCAGGAACACCCCCTGCTCAGGCACGACGGTCACTTCGACGATCTCGGAGTACTCGAACGCGCCATCAAAGTCGACCTGCTTCAGCCGGAACTGGTGCGTGCCGGCCGTCAAATCAGCCACGCGAAACGCATAGCTCTGAGGCGTCTCCACCGTTCCGGCCCCTTCAACAAACGCTACCTCGATCCACTCGCTGCCCGCCACGACTCCACCCGCCACGTCGAGTGCCAAACGCTCGACCGAAAACCCGGCGTTGTCGGTTTCGGACGCTGTGGCCCAGGTGAGCAGGGCATCCGTGCCCTGAACGATGGCATCGAAGGCCGTGAGTTCAACGGGGAGCACAGCCGGGACGGAGCAGCAGGTAAAGTTGTCCATGTCACCGATATCGGTGTCCTGCCAGTTATCGTGATACAACACGACCTGGGTGATGCCGTCGTTCAGCGAGTTAGGGTTGAGTACAGAGGTAAAGACGAGGTTACCGTCCACGTAGTAGCGCACGCCCGGAGCCTTGGCTGCCGTGCCGACCTCGACTTCGATCGTGATGTTGTACGTCGTTCCGCCGGTCCATGTCAGTCCCGAATCAACGTATCCACTCACCGAGTAGTCGAACACATCAATGTCTCCTTGCCAGTCGAAGTTGACAGCACCGACCGACGAGCTGGTCGATGGGTTCTGCGCAAAGACGTAGTAATCGGCACCGCCCTGGGCACTCACGTTTACGTCGACGGTAGTCCGTGTAATGGCTTCGCCGGCGGTGTCCACCTCGGGTGAAAAGCAGCCCAGGGAGCTACCTGTCCCTACTCCGCTGTCCGAGTCAAAACGGACGTGTTGTGCCCCGCCCATGCCTGTGCCGGCCAAGACCGTCTCACCAGAACCGGCTGAGAACCTCGTCCAGCCATTCTGGACACAACTCCCCGTCGACCACGTCGGCGCTTCGAAGCCGGTATCGATGCTCGGGGCTTTGAGAGAGACGGGAGACTCTGGAGCAGGGATCGCCTTTACGGCCTCCGCCGGGTTTTCAGCGGGCTTTTGTGGGGTAGACTGGGCGAGCGCCGTGCTGGCAAGCACGAGCACCCCCAGTATGCGTGTAGCATACGTCATGAGGACGAAGGTTGTGGTGGGTTGAGACAGGTAGTGCGGTCGGCTCGCCACCGAGGGAGTCAGTCGCGAGCGTACAAAAACGCACTTCTGTAAGAAATCGACCCAACGAGTGAAGACGTGTAGGTTTCTCGTGAAAGTGCCAGCCGGAATGCGCGTTCTTACGGCCTCTCCCCTCTTGCACATGAACGCCTCGCGCGCCCTACCTTTGCGCAGACCGGTCACCACGCCCATTACCCACCACCATGCCCAACCGCAGCACGCCTCTCGGCATCATTACCCACGGATCGCTGAACGCCGGCGTTCAGATGAAATTGGACGCCTCGGTGAGCGTCGAGTCGATCCGTTCCGGTACGTTTTGCGTCATCGAAGGGAGCAAGCACGACTTCTTCTCGATGATCACGGACATTGCCATCGAGGCGGCGAATGAGAACATCCTGCTCAACCCGCCCTCGCTCGACGACACCTTGCTGCTCGACGTGATGCGCGGCTCCAGCGCCTACGTCACGGTCTCGCTCAAGCCGATGCTGATGATGCAGAACGAGGAGCACCCGGAGTTGGTCGACGACGGCCCGAAGCCGGTCAAGACCGTGCCGGCGCACTTTTCGACGGTGGCCGAGGCAGACGACGAGGACGTGTCGCGCGTGTTCGGTGCAGAAGCCAACGAGGGCGGCAACCGGTTCTTCCACATCGGGCAGCCCATCAACATGGACTCGCCGGTCTGCATCGACCTCGACCGGTTCATTGAGCGGAGCAACGCGGTCTTTGGGAAGACCGGCACGGGGAAAACGTTTTTGACGCGGTTGCTGCTTTGCGGCACCATCAAGACCGGGAAAGCCGTCAACCTCGTGTTCGACATGCACTCGGAATACGGCGAGACCGCCCGCCAAGAAGGCAAAGGGGCGGCGTTCGTCAAGGGCCTACGCGAGCTGTTTCCCTCCAAAGTCCAAGTCTTTACGCTCGACCCTGAGACCTCCCGCAAGCGCAACTCGCGCCCCGACCAGGAGGTCTACCTCTACGCCGACCAGATCGAGCCCGAGGACATTCTGCCGTTGCAAGACACGCTCAGGCTCAACCAGACCGCAGCGGAAAGCGCGTACCTGCTCAAAAAGACCTACGGCCGCAGCTGGCTGCGCACGCTTCTGGATCACGACAGCATGTCCGAACTCGCCGAGGAGATCGGTGCCAACGAGGCGTCGCTGAGTGCCTTCCGCCGCAAAATGGGCTTCTTTGACCGGCTGGGATTCCTCAAGAAAGAAAGCGTCAAGGGCCGGGACGATGTCCTCCAGGGCTTCCTCGACGTGTTGAAACAGGGCAAGTCCATCGTGCTAGAGTTCGGCCGGTACAGCGATCTGACGACGTACATGCTCGTCGCCAACGTCATCACCCGCCGGCTCCGGGAGGCCTACGAGGACATGACGCTCGTGTACAACCGGACCCAGAACGAGGCCGACAAGCCGCACCCGCTCATCATCACGATCGAAGAGGCGCACAAATTTCTGTCGCCTGGGATCGCCCGAGAGACCCCGTTCGGCAAGATTGCTCGCGAGATGCGGAAGTTCTTCGTGTCGCTGCTCGTCGTGGACCAGCGGCCAAGTGCCATCGACGAAGAAGTGCTCAGCCAGATCGGCACCAAGATCGTTGCGCAGCTCAACGACGAGAAGGACATCGGCGCGGCGCTCGTGGGCACGAGCGGGGCCTCC
>JBCDHV010000102.1:0-10018 GCA_038749615.1 Bacteroidota bacterium | reverse complement strand
TTTTGGATTTGTGATTTTGGGCTGCGCTCGGCTCGTTAGGGCGTCTTCGTCCCTGCGTTCTCGGTCCGTACCTCGGGTACGCACCTCCAACGTCATGAACGAATGCACTCCTAACGAGCTTTCGCTCGCTCCAAACTGAAAGTCAAAACAGCTTCTTAGATCTCAAACCACACGCTTTTATGCTCCGCTCTTCTTTGTTTCGTGCGTTGGCACTTGGTCTTTTCTTGCCGGTTTTTGCGGTTGCGCAGACGCCTGATGAACGGGTCGAGGCGCTCGGGTTGACGTTGCCGCCGGCCCCGAACCCCATCGCGAACTACGTCACGGCCGTTCAGGATGGCGATGTGCTGCATCTCTCGGGCCACCTCGCCTGTCCGGAATCTGGCTGGCACAAGCGTTACGAAGGGCAGCTGGGTAACGGGCGGACCATCGAGGAGGGCTATGGCGCTGCGCGCGAGACGGGCCTGTGTCTGCTCTCGACGCTCAAGCGGGTCCTCGGAAGCCTGAACCGGGTAGAGCGCGTGATTCAAGTGCGTGGGTACGTCAACGCCGCGCCGGGTTTCACGGATCACTCGAAGGTGGTCAACGGCGTCTCAGACTTGCTCGTCGAGGTCTTCGGTGAGTCCGGGAAACACGTCCGAGCCGCACTCGGCATGTCGTCCTTGCCACGTGGGGCGATGGTCGAGATCGAGATGAGCGTTGCGCTAACCGACGAGTAAACGCTACCCGCTGACGAGCTCGGACAGCCAGCTGTTCACCGTCACGTCGAGCACCAAGTGGACGCGGGGCTCGGAGCCATCGTTTCGGACCGAGTGAGGCTCGGAGAGTTTTAGGTACCAGCACTCGCCGGCATGGAGCGGCATGCGTTCGCCGCAGAGCCGAAAGTCGACGTCTGGGTTGGTCTGAATCGGGACGTGGAGCCGAGCAGTGCCATCCTCGATGCTGAGGTCGAAGTCGGTGTGTTCTTTGATGACCGAGCCCGGCGCAAGCCGCATCAGCCGGACGCTCAACAACGGGCACTCAAAGGCCCCAAGAACCTCGCGCAGGTAGGGCGTTCGGTCCAGAAACGGCGTGTCCTCAAACGCGTCGCAGCTGGGGTCCGAGTAGCTCATGCGGATCGGATGCGTCTCGCCGGCCGGCCCGCGCAGCGGAATCACACTCCACGACCCGTCGTAATTCCGACGCACAAAATGAGCGATCCACTCCTCCTCTTCGAAGACATCCAAATCGGCCTGCAACCGCGCCGCATCGAACGAAAGCGGCAGTTTTTGGGCGTGCGGCGTTGGCACAAAGGGTGAAGGGGACAGGGGAAATGGGACGTTAGCCATGATTCATCTAAGGCTGAATCTAGAGAGTCGAATTCATCGAGCCGGCTCGGAGTTCACTTGACACACCCCAGAAAACGGTCACCTTCCTTCACCCTTCACCCTTCACCCTTCACCCTTCACCCTTCACCCTTACAACCATTCCCGCGAGCGGAGCGAGCCGCCGCCGTAGGCTTGTTCGAGGGCGAAATCGAAGCGGGCGTCTAGTTTGGACTGGACGAGTTCGTGGAACCGGTCGTGCTGGGACGCCGGCACGCGAAGTTCGAGACGGTTGCGGCGCTTGGTGCGGTCGTCGAAGATGAGCACGTAGAGTTGGGTGCACCGGCGCACGTCTTCGGAAGCGCTTTTCGGGGCGCTGGCGTAATCAATCACTTGGCCCCACGCAACAGCTTCTCCGAGACGGTTGACATTGCGGATGATGCCAAAATCAGTGACGAGCACCGAGTTGAACAGTACCGCTGCCGCGTACCAGAACGCACCGCCAATCAGGTACCCAGCAAGCAAGCCGGCCGACAAAAACTGCGGGGCCGTGTCGGCCAGCCAGGCGTAGAGGAAGAGCGGCGTGACCAGAAGCAGGAAGAGCGTCGGCAGCAGCGGCAATCCGAACAGCCGGCCGGCACACCACGATTGTTGCACCCGGCGGATGCGAAGCCGGTTGATGAGGGTCGTGACGAACAGCAGCGCCGTCGTGCCGACGAAGAGCGCCAGGACCAGGTGGTGCAACGTTTGGAGCGCGTCAAGCATGGGTCTGCTCCGCTCGCCAGGTTGGGGAATGCGGGGAAATCACTACATCGGATCAGGCCGTCGCGAGCTCGCTTTCGGGGCGCCACTGCTTCGAGACGAGCATTTCCGCAACTAGAAAGGCCAACGCGAGGGCCAGAAAGACGTTCCAGAGTTCGGTCCCATAGCGCGCCTCTCGCACCGTATTGGCCAACACACTGCCGTCTCCACCCGCCTCGGCAATGGTGACGGGCCGGCCGGTAGCTGCTTCGAGCCGGCTGGCTGCATCGGACGTGGAGAGCCGGCGCAGGTCGGATTCGTCGGGCGGGAGGTTCAGCGCGACGCGGCGCATGGTCTCTCCGGTAGCGGTTCGAAGGTCATAGACACCGGCTTCTTGGGCAGCGGCTGGAAGCTCGACGAGCGTTGCGCCGTACACGCTGCGCTGCTCCGGTGCGTATTCGGCACCGTTGGGGCCGGCGAGCACAAACGGCCCCGCACCAGCTACTCGCACGCTGGCCGGCTCGCCGAGGACGGCGTCGCCTGTGCCGGCTCCATCGCTGGCGGAGAGGTAGAACAGGGAGCGGTAGAGCAAGGGGACGAAGAGGCCGCGTACCGGGAGGTCGCTCCAGGCGCGCTCGGGCGGGACGGCCAGGACCAACGAAACGCCTTCGCCCTGGCGGACTTCTTGCAGAAACGGCCGGCCCGTCGAGAGCTGGATCAAGGTCTGCTCGTCGCCGCGCCCGGGCATGTAGTCGGCGACGGCGTAGAAGTCGGGGGATTCCACTTGCCGGCCTGGCCCGCTATCGAAGACGCCGTCGAACAACGGATGCTCGCGGTCGACGCGGCCGAAGCTGGTTGCGGGCTCTGCAGCACCGATCTGCCCGGTGAGGCCGGCGAAGGCACCTCCACCGAGGGCCGGCATCAGCGCATCGTAGGCTCCTGTCGCTGCCTCGGCGCTCGGAAAGACGAGGACGCCACCGCCGCTCTCGACGAACCCGCGCAGCGCAGAGGCTTCCCCGGACGACACCGTTCGCAAGCCTACGAGCACGACGGCATCGAACCGGCCGAGGTTCGTTGCCGGCAGTTGGGCCTCGGAGACCGTCGTGGCATCGAACGCGACGCGGCCTCGCGTGAGTTCAGGAGAAAGGGCGAGCTCGATGAAGTCGGTGCGCTGGCCGTCGCCGCGGACCACCAGAATGCGCCGGCGCTCGGGGACGTTCAGGGTGAAATGCCGGACGTTGTCGGCTTCGAAGGCATCGTCCTCGCCGCGGACCTCGCCGGCAAGCCAGCCGCGCCGCTGCGGCGTCGCCGTGAAGTCGACGGTCGCTGTTCCTCCAGCGGAGAGATCGACGGCATTCTGTGCCACCCGGTTGCCCTCGAAAAAGACGCTGACGACGTATCCCTCCAGGTTGCGCGTGCCGAAATTTTGAAGCGTGGCTTCCAACCGCACGGGTTGCCCGGCCTCGACGATCCGGCTCACCACGTTGACGCCCGTGACGGCGACGTTCGCTTGCGCCTCGCTGCCGCCCTCACCGACAGGGACGAGAAAGATCCGAGCATCCGCCGGAAGATCGAGCGCCACGCTATCGAGAAAGGTCGACCGCTGGAGATCTGAGACGATGTAGAGCTCCCGGTTCAGATTCGGCGCACGGCCGAGTAGCAGCCCGGCACGGGCCATCGCGTCGCCAGCTGACGTCGCACCCGGGGCCGGCTCGATGTCGACCACCGCCTCGGCAGCAAGCGCCGGCGTCTGGAATGGTTCGCCGACGGTGCCGGCCGTCGGGATCAGGTGAAACTCGTCGCCCGTGTCCAGCAGGTCCGTGAGCGCCGAGGCTGCATCGCGTGCCTGATCCGAATAGGCTCCTTGCGTGTCTCGCCGCGTCATCGACAGCGAGTTGTCGATCACGAGCGCCACGGCCGACGTAGCTCGTTGCCCGATGGTACCGAACAGGGGGCCGGTCAGCGTTGGCCGAGCAAAGGCGAGCACGAGGCACGCGATGGCGAGCGTGCGCAGAGCCAGCAGCACCCACTGCCGGATGCGGAGCCGGCGCATCGTGCTCTTTTGCAGCTCTTTCAGGAAGGCCAGCGAGCTAAAATCCACCCGCTTCGGCCGCCTGAAATTAAACAGGTGGATGACGATAGGAATCGCCGCTGCCGCGAGCCCGATCAGTGCGAGTGGGGAAAGGAATTGCACGGTAGTTGCTGGTTGGGTTGGACGCTCGCGCTGCTCGCTGTGGGTGGATGGGGGAGCTTTGCTTCGCTCAGGTGGCGGGTGAACGAGTGGCGGGTAGCAGGTGTGGAGGTTCGCTGTGTTCTGGCGGGAAGCGATTCGGTAGGCTTGCAACGATTCGGCGCGCCAGCATGTTGCCTAACCCGCCCAACCATCCAACTACCCAACCATCTAACCGCCCAACTACCCAACCAAATAGCCAGACGCGATGGCCGTGTAGGTCTCGACTTGGTTTTCAGCCCAGGTGCCGTTGTGGCCCAGGGTTTCGGCGAGGAGGGAGGCGACCATCGGGGCAGCTTCGATGCTGGCGCGGGCGTTGAGCAGGATGGCGCGGGTGCGGCGGGCGAGGACATCGTCCACGGTCCGCGCTAGCTCGTGCCGGGCGGCCCACACGACTTCAGCGCGCGTGTAGGGGAGCTCTGGGTGGAGCTTCTCTTCGAGGTCGGGCGATTCGTTGATGAGCGCTTGAAGTCCCTCGATGTCGGAGCCGTACACGGCCAAGGGATGCGACGGATCGAGCGGTTCACTCCATCCGTGAATCTTGAGGTCCTCCGTCACCGCACTCGCCGAAGGCAGCAATCCGACGGTCACAGCCATGTCGACGGTGTCTTGTGCCATTTTGCGGTACGTCGTCCACTTGCCGCCGGCAATCGTCACAAGACCACTGTTGGAGACGATCAGCGTGTGATCCCGCGAGATCGAGGCCGTATCGTTGCCATCGCCGCCGGCTTTGACGAGCGGGCGCAGGCCGGCAAACGTGCTCAAGACATCGGAGTAGTCCGGGTCCTCGGTCAGATAGCGTGCAGCATGCGTAACCAGAAAATCGAGTTCGTCTTCGAGCGGCTTCGGTTCTAGTTCGGCCTGGGGAACTGGCGTGTCCGTCGTGCCGACTACCACGACGTCGTGCCACGGAATCGCGAATAGGACGCGCCCGTCATCGGTCTGCGGCACCATGATGGCATGATCGGTAGGCAGGAAGCGCCGGTCCAACACGATGTGGACGCCTTGGCTGGGTTGGATGATGCCCGGCCGGCCTGGTTCGTCCATCCGCCGGACGCCATCGGTGAACACGCCCGTCGCGTTCACGACAGCCTTTGCCGCGATGCGAAACGTCTCGCCCGTTTCCGCATCCTGGGCCTCGACGCCATCGATAAGTCCACGCTGCTTCATCAAGCCGGTGACTTGCACATAGTTGACCACGGTCGCGCCGTGATCGAGCGCTGTCTGGGCGAGGTTGACGGCCAACCGCGAATCGTCGAATTGTGCGTCATAGTAGACCACGCCGCCGCGCAGACCCTCTGGTTCGATGGTTGGGAGCCGGCTCAGCGTTTCTTCGCGGGAGAGCAGCTTTGAGGGGCCGAGGCCCAGCTTGCCGGCGAGCATGTCGTACACCTTCATCCCGATGCCGTAAAACGGGCCTTCCCACCAATCGTAGTTGGGTACCACGAAGCCGAGATTGCGGACGAGGTGCGGTGCGTTCTGCCGCATCAGTCCTCGCTCCCGCAGGGCCTCGATGACGAGCGAGACGTTACCCTGCCGGAGATACCGGACGCCGCCGTGAACGAGCTTCGTGCTCCGGCTCGACGTACCCTTCGCGAAATCTGATTGTTCGAGCAGCAGCGTCTTGTAGCCACGAGTTGCCGCGTCGACGGCCACGCCAAGACCGGTCGCGCCACCCCCGATGACGAGCACGTCCCAGGTACCTGATTCACGGAGCCGGCCAATCAATTCGGAGCGCTGCATAGCAAAATAATCGTGTGGTGGAGCGAGGGGAGAGCAGTACGGACCCGGTTAGAGCGGGTTTCTTTCGCTGCGCTCACGTGGAGGGGTGGCTAGGCAGAGGGGTAGGAGACGAGCGAGGGCGAACGGGCTTCTCGTACCATCTAGCCCATGCTCGGGCCGATGGCTGGACGCCTCCTCTTGTCACCCACGGATCAATCTGGTACGCTTCATCCTGACCCCATGAGCGAAGCGAAACCCACTCGCATCTCAAATCTGACCTTTTGGACCACTCAACCGACCTCTTGTAATCGTAATTATACGGTATGTCGCAAACTCGCAACACTGTCTTAATATTGACAGCTAAATGTGCATCTATATTGGACCTAGCACCTCAGTCCCGCTGACCACCACATTTCACCCTCCGAGTCCTATGTCTGAGCCATTCTTAGGCGAAGTCCGCATGTTCGGTTTCAACTTCGCGCCCCGTGGCTGGGCCCTCTGCAATGGGCAAATCCTGCCGATCAACCAGAATCAATCGCTCTACTCCCTATTGGGCACCACGTACGGCGGCGATGGCCGGACGACGTTCGCCTTGCCTGACCTACGCGGCCGGACGCCAGTTCACCAGGGAAGCGCGGGCGGGCCGAACCGCGGGCTGGGCCAAAGATTCGGGCAGGAATTCGTGACGCTGACCGTGGCCCAGATGCCGGCGCATACCCACACGGTGCCTGCGCGGGATCAAGCGGGCAATTCCGGCTCGCCGGCCGGCAACCGGTTCGCGGGCTCACAGGCCGTTGGGGAAGGCCGGCAGGACATCCTGCACTCGGACCAAGCCCCCAACGCTACCCTGGCGTCTTCGGCCGTGACAAACGCCGGGGGAGGACAGGCGCACTTTAACATGCAGCCCTACCAAGTCGTCAATTTCGGTATCGCGCTTCAGGGGCTCTTCCCCTCACGCAATTAACCGCTAGCATCATGTCTGAACCGTTCATTGCGGAGGTCCGCATTTTTCCATTCAACTTCGCCCCGAGGGGCTGGGCCTTCTGCGACGGGCAACTCCTCCCGATTGCTCAGAACACCGCCCTGTTCTCGCTCATCGGTACCACCTACGGGGGCGACGGCCGGACCACAACCGGCCTCCCAAATCTCCAGGGCCGGACGGCTATGCACTCCGGAAACGGGCCGGGACTGACGCCCCGATCTCTCGGGCAACGGGCAGGTGCGGACACCGTGCAGCTTTCTCTGGCACAAATCCCGCAGCACAACCATCTGCTCCGTGCCAGGGCGGCAGCCGGCGATGCGTCGGACCCCGCGAACCAGGTGCCGGCCGGTGCCAAGGACGACGGCACGGGTTCTCCGGTCAACAGCCCGTACACGAACGAAGCCGCTGATACCTTTCTGGACGCCAACGCACTGGCGACGGTCGGTGGCGACCAGGCGCATGACAACACCATGCCCAGCCTCGTCTTCAATTTCTGCATCGCGCTCCAGGGCCTCTTTCCCTCGCGCAACTAGCCCACCCTCTAATGTCTGAACCTTTCATTGGCGAAATCCGCATGTTCGCCGGAGATTTTGCTCCCCGTGGCTGGGCCTTCTGCGACGGGCAACTCCTCGCTACCTCTCAGAACGACGCGCTCTTCTCGCTCCTTGGCACGATTTACGGGGGTGATGGCCGGACGACGTTCGGTCTCCCCGACCTTCGAGGCCGGGTGCCGGTGCACGCTGGCAGCGGGCCTGCGCTAACCCCTCGTCCTCTTGGTCAAAAAAGTGGATTTGAGACGGTCACGCTCACGACGAACGAGATGCCTGTGCACAATCACAATATGAACGTGCGCAACGAGCCGGGTACGTCGCCTGACCCATCGGGCCGCATTCTCGCCGGCTCTGCGCGGGTGGGCCGCAATTCACGGGTAGACACCCCGTATGCCGGTACTCCAGACACCAATATGGCAAACGATGTCTCGCTGGTCGGAGGCAGCCAATCCCACACGAACATACAGCCCTTCCTCGCGGTGCATTACATCATTGCGCTGGTCGGGATTTTTCCCTCGCGCAACTGAGTGCCTACCCTTCTGTCTCGCTCTTTACCCTACAACGATCACGCCCCGTATGCGACTTGCTACTCTCTTGCTCTGCTTTGCCCTGTATGCCGGCACCGCCCACGCCCAAAATTGCAGCAACAGCACGACCGGCGTCATCGTCGATTTCAGCTCCGTCACCGTCGACCCGCTCGGCACGACGGCCCAAGCCTGTCTGCAACTCCAGGGCGATACGTCGCAGAACGTCGGCAGTGTGTTCATCGACTTCCTCTTCAACAACGCCGCGCTGAACTACACCGGGTTCACGGCGACTGCAGGCAGTCCGTTCAATTCGGCCCCCTACTCCACGAACGTACTTGACCCCGCAGGTTGCGGCACGCCAGCCAACAACCTGTGCATCGACATCGAGTCGACGATTGCGATTGGCCCTGAAGCTTTCCCCTCGCCGGCCAGCCCGTTCGAATACATCTGCGTCGATTTCACGATCACCGACGACACGCAGACGGCCATGTTCGATCTCAACTGGAGCACGTTCAACAACGCCGCCTTCACACCCTGCCCGGATGTTGATTTCGGCGCAAACGATGCTCCGCTCGGAACGCCGCTGCCGGTTGAGTTGACCCAGTTCGACGCCGTGTCTGAAGGCGAGTCAGTACGGCTCGTGTGGGAAACGGCCACGGAACTCAACAACGCCGGGTTTTTTGTCGAACGCTCGGCGTCCGACGTGGCGAGTGAGCAGGTGGCGGGTAGCGAGTGGGTAGAGCTGGGGTTTGTCGAGGGAGCCGGCACGACGGATGAAGCACGTTCGTACGACTATCGCGTCACCGGTTTGCAGCCCGGCACCTACCAATTCCGCCTCCGCCAGGTCGATTTCGACGGAGCCTTCGAGTATAGCCCCATTGTCGAGGCGACCGCCGAGATGCCAGAGGCGTTCCGCTTGTCCGCGCCTTACCCGAACCCGTTCAACCCGCGCGCCTCGTTCACGCTGGCCGTAGCGGCTGAACAGCGCGTCCGCATCGTGGCCTACGATGTCCTCGGCCGGCCGGCCCGCGTCCTCTACGACGCCAACACGCCCGCCCAGCGCACCCTCACCCTCCACTTCGACGCCGCCGACCTCCCCAGCGGCCCCTACATCCTGCGCGCTGAAGGGGAAACGTTCGTCGCCGCCCAACGCGTGACATTGCTCCGCTAGGTGGGCCGGTTGGATGGTTGGCTGGTGGGTAGGAAGTATCCTGTGAGCCAAAACGAGGCACCTCGACCCACCTACCCACCGGCCAACCCACCCACCTAATTGAACACCGCCTCGTACTCGATGCTGGTTTCGGAGGAGGCGATGGGGACGATGAAAATGGCGATGTCGTCCATCGCTTCGTGCTGAAGCAGGTAGGTCGCCTGCGGGATGAGAGGCTTCTTGGGGCCGGCAAAAATCAGCGAGAAGGGCGTCCGCTCGTCGCCCGCGCCTTGATCGGGAAGCACCGTCACGTTGGTGAGCGTAAGCGTCAAGTCGCCTCCAGGTACGGGCATCGTGAACGCGGTATGGAGGTGGGGTTCGAAATCGGTGTGGGTCAAGGGTAGAGGCGGTTGAGCCTGGGGAAGGCGTTCGAGAAGGAGATACGCCCCGTCGATATGGCGAAAGGTGAAGCCGAGGCGGTAGTACAGCCGAATCGCGGGGCTGCCAAAGAACACGTGGAACGTCACCGGCCGGTCTCCTGCCTGCTCGATCAGCGTCTCAATCAAGGACCGGCCTATGCCTTGGTCCCTGTACTCTGGGAGCAGGGCAATGTCGACGAGCCGTACGTCGTCTGGCCGTTCGTCCACGTAGAGCCGGCCGGCGGGCGTGCCGTCAACTTCGACAATATCGAACCGAGCGTCCGGCATCGACTGCCGGTACTGGGCACGTTGAGCCTCGAACTGGCCGCGCAGGAACGCAGCCTGTTGGGCAGGGGGCCAACCGGAAAGCCTCATCTCCGCTTCCCGTGTGCTCG
>JBCDHV010000101.1:0-10038 GCA_038749615.1 Bacteroidota bacterium | reverse complement strand
GATGCTCTGGTCGAACGGCACCGGAATAGCCTCCACGGCGGAAAGGGCGGTCGTCACGTTTCCGTTGATGATGGTGGCCAAATCGGTGTCGGACGCGCCAACAAGCTCGGAGAGCGACGCGCCTTCGACGACGCTGCCATCTGTCCGCGTGTAGCGCCCTTGCCAGACGTTGGCGATACCCTGGGCGTTCGTGATCATGTCGCGGTGCGTGTTGTCCGAGAAGCAGGAGTGCTCGTCTTCCTGGTCCTGGTTGTTCACCGGCACGAAGATTCGCTCGACGGCCAATTCGGACTTCGACAAGGTCCCGATGCCGGTCAGGATGTTGCGCAACGCTTGCTCCGGTTCGAGACCGAGGAAGGTGTCCCGGTAGTTGCCGCTGCCGTTCGGGTCCCAGGCATCGACCATCTCGCCAAGGTGAACCAGCAGAACGTCCGAAACGACGCCGAGGTAGGCCTTACGCCGGTCGGCATTGGCTGCTGTGGTGAAGTCGGTCACCGGACGGGTGCCGGCCGTCGTTTCGCTCAAATCCTGGCCCCAGAGCAGAAACTCGATGGCATGGTACCCAATCGAGATGTTCTCTTCGCCGCCGGCTTCATTCAGAGAAATGAGCAGGTCTGCGTCGATGGTCGGGAATTGATCGGTGCGGTTGATGACGCCGGCATCTGGGTCGCCAACCACGTAGTCGATGTACGCCTCGTCGAGTGGCCAGGCATTCAAGTAGCCTTCGGGGCCGTCGGCATCGTCGATCGGGCCGTTGGCAAAGCGGTAGGCCTCGGTTTGCCCATACGGCTCGCGAGCGGCACGCCACGCATTCTGAGCGGCTTGCAACGACGCATCCGTGGGCGCTGCGATAAACGCATCGACCGCTTGGTCGAGCTCGACGGCAGCGTCGTAGGAGTCTTGGTACGATGCAAATACGATGTCGGCGTACGTGGCGGCGACGCTTGACAGGGCGGCACGGTCAGACTCACGGTCGGAATCCTGCGAGGCAGCTCCGTCATCCGACGTACAGGCTGTAAGGGTAAATGCAACCACCAGTACGGTGGCGAGCGAAGGCCAGAAATGGCGCATGAGTGTGGGAAGTTTACGAGTGGATAGCTTAGTCCTGGCCATCGGCCACTTAGGCGGGATCGTGCGCCATGAGGCTGCGAGCACTGCGGAGATAGACGAACGGTGTGGCGTCAAGGAAATTGGAAACGCGCGACGTGTAGATGTCTGCGTACCGCTCGATCTGATAAGCCAAGTGACTCTTGTCGTTGCCGGCACGGAGCAGCAGGCCCCAATTCGGGTTGCGAAGGGTGGCAGAGGCCTGGGCAAGAGGCGAAATTTGTTCGTCGAGGGCAACGAGTTGTTCCCTAAGCGTCTTCAGCATCTCATCGAGGTCCCCCGGGTCAGTCGTCTCGTCTGAACTGTATCCTCGCCGGATGCGAAGGGCTTCGACGCGGACGCTAGAGAACTCGGCTTCCAGCGCTTGTTTTTGCGCCATCAGCTTGGTCAGCCGGCTCTGCGATGCCTCGAAGCCATGGATGGCCGTCAGCTCATCTTCCAGCTCGCGCAGCACCAACGCCGTGCGCCATTTGACCTGGCTCTTCGAGATCCGCACGTCGGAGAACATGTGATCGCCGACGTAGAGGATTTCCTCACCTGTCACGCCAAGCGACTGCTCGACGAGCCGCGCACAGCCTCCCAGGTAAATCCCACCGTTCTGGTAGGCCCCTCGGTGTTCGCGGAGCAGACCCTCCTCGTTTACGATCTCGAAGGCTGGCAAATCGTGCAGAAAGAAGTCCGGCTTCCGTGAGCCGACGATCGAGATATCGAACAACTCTCGCCACGTCATGTCGCCGGGCAAATACCGGTCGAAGGCAAACGCCAGCATCGGTGCGGCGTACTCCCACTCCGAGTTGGTGGCCAGAACGAGCTTCTTCCCGGCTAGCTTTTGGTCGAGGAGAGCCATGGGCATCTCGGGGTCCAAGTCCACGAACTGTGATGGATCCGCGATGATTTCGGCCTTGAGCCGGCCCTCCAGATGCGTCTCGTTCAATTCCGACCGGACGACGCCGTACAGCTCGGCATACCCGAGCCCTTTTGGGAGTTGCCCATCATCCAACAGATCCACGAGCTGCATGTACAAGCAGGCTTCCGAGAGTGAAAACAACGTGTTCAGAAAAACCCACCGGCGTTCGTGGAGGTCGACCAGCGTTTGCGCGTACACCTCTCGCTGCTTCGTGTACTCGAGCGACTGGGTCCCATGAAACGCCCGCTTCACGAACCCGAATTGGTTGGTTTTGACCACGTTGCCCAGTTCGACATCCAGGATCAGCCCACGGATGACGAGTTCGGGATCGAACGAGAGATGCTGGACGGGCCAGCCTCGCTCAACGAGCCGGTCCTGCACGTATTCGAAGGCGCGACGCTCCCAGTGCTCGACGTTGTAGTGGACGAGCGTGTAGTCCATGTCGTACCCGATGGCCTTGAGACCGCGAACGTTGAGGGTACGGTTGCAAAAAAGATCGCGGGGCCCGCCGGGTGCTTCGGGGCCTTCAAATACGGGATGGGAATTCGAGGCTTCGTTCAAAGGGAATTGGGTTTTGCTTGAATTGATAAGATGGCGATGGCGTGCAGAGACGTTGCATGCGAGGTCTCTAGGGAGTTGGCGCTAGCGTTCAACGAAGCGCCACTCGAAGGTGGTGATTTACAACGTTCCGAATTTTGACACGGCGTAGGCAGCCAGCACTCGTTCGACGCCCGAGGGCGGTTGGCTCAAGATGCGTTTAGCGGCCGTTAGGTCGAGCCGAAGATCTAGGGGTGTGCCCGTGGTTACGGCGCTTGCCGGGCCGCTCGTGAGGGTCTGGTTGTTGTAAGGAACGCCCCAGAACGTGAGCATCAACTGGGCAAACCGAGTTCGGTTTAGCGAGGTGGAGCCGGCGACGTTGATGGAGCCGGCATAGTCGTGACCGGCTAACTCAAACAGCGCAGCGATGAACTGATTGGCCTCGACGGGTTGACGGATGGCGTCGTCGAACAAATACAGCGTTTCGCCCGCGTTGAGCCGGCGTGCGAACGCCCCCGTGCCGCGGTCGATGTGCTCCAGCGAGTAAATCAAGGACGTCCGCACGCAGCAGGCCCCAGGATCGGCGTCGAGCACGTGCGCTTCGCCGGCAGCTTTGGTGCGCCCGTAGACGTTGATGGGCGTCGGTGCCGCGTCATCGGCGTATGGCGCATGGGTGCCGGCGTGAACGTGGTCGGTGCTAACGTAGACGAACCGGATGCCGCGCTCATGTGCCTGCCGAGCCGCTTCGCCGGCTCCAGTGGCATTGACGGCAAACATCTCGTCTTCGGTGCCGGCTCCAGGGTTGAGCGCTGCGGCGTAGATCACAGCATCCGGCTGAATCAGATCGAAAACGCGGGGGAAGGCATCGACTTCGGTGACATCGAGCGGAATCGAATGGCGAAGCCCTGGCAGTGGCGTAGACCGGTACGTCGACACGAGTTCATGCCTCGTGGCGTCATCCGAGAGATGCCGGCTCAGATACCCCGTGCCGCCAATCCAGAGTATGCGCATGGTCTTTGTCGATTTATGATTTGTGAATTATGATTTGGGAAGGGTCTTGTGTGGCGTGCCGCTCGTTTGTGCCTAGTCGTTCGTGACGAAATTCATGGGCATGGTGAACGCATCTTGATTGGGTTCGTGGCTCACACTACGCTCATACAGCATAAATCCGAAATCATAATTCCGGAACTGATCCTGCTGATTCCAGCCCCAACTAGACCGATCCACTTCCCCGTGATCCGAACGTTTCCCCTTGTTTTTGCTTTTGTGCTGTTGCTGTGGCCGGCCGATGCGTCTGCCCAACTCGTAGCGGATGTCATCGATGTGCCCGTCACCTTTGAGCCGGTAGCTGGCAAGAACAGCGAGGCCCAATTTGCGCTCCAGGCGATGCCCAAAGCCACCGAGTACACGGGTATTGCTTTGCAAGGAACCACTCGAAGCGACCAACTCACTGGCTTCGCCCGGTTCGATGCTGGCGATTGGCTGCCTCTCTACATCGTCCGTTCTGAGACCGGCGACGGGGGATTTCTCGCCGCGTACCGGTCAGATGCGGTCCGCTCGACGGTACGCATCGAGCTGCGGTTCGACCTTGACGCTGGAGCAACGCTGGACCTCATCGCTGCCGGCACCTTCGACGCTCGGCACGACGGTCACGAACACACCCTGCGGCGCGGTCTGGCAAATCCCTCCAAAACTACAGGCGCTTCGCGTTCGGTCGATCCACCCGTCCTGAACACCCGTGCCGACTGGGGCGCACGCTCGTTCTCGGGTACGCCTGTTCCACTCGCCCGGCCGTCGTACGACTTCATGACGTTCCATCACGCCGCCGGCTTTTCGGCGTCGAATCTGACAGATGGTATCCGGCAGGTGAAGGCCATTCAGACCTTCCACCAGAACGGGCGGGGTTGGAGCGACATCGGCTATCACTTTGTGATCGACAAGGCCGGCAACATCTTCCAAGGCCGGCCCTTCCTGAATGCCGAGACGCCTTGGGAAGACGGTCCGGCCCTCGTCCAGGGCGCGCATGCCGGCGGTGCGAACACCGGTAACATCGGCATCTGCTTGCTCGGCTGCTACCACCCGCCCGAGGGCTCGACGTGCAGAGACGAGATTTCAGACGCAGCACTCCAGTCGTACATCGACCTCTTTGCGTTCTTGTCGGATCGCTACGGCGTAGACGCATCCAGAATCCGCGGCCACCGGGATTTCGGGTCTACTGCCTGCCCAGGGGACAACAACTACGCCCTCCTGCCGCAACTCCGAGAAGACGTAGCTGAAGTCGTACGGCTGGGTAACGCTGTCCTCGGCCGCGCAATCTTCGTCGGGACGCCCGGCACGGCTCAGGCGGTTCGTCTGCGGTGGGCCATCATCCAAAACGCCGACATCGCCTCGATACGCATCGACCGGATCGATGAGGCTGGCCGGACGGCCATTTTTGCAACGGCTGATTTCACGGACACTGGTGAGGCGGTCGATCGCCTGGTACAGGCTACCGGGCCGGTCGAGTACGAATTCATCGCCATCAGCGCCGCCGGCCGTGAGCAGGTGCTCGGCACGGCTGTCGTTGAACTCGACGTACCAGAGCAATCAACGCTCGCCACGGCATATCCCAACCCGTTCAGTGAGGAGGCCACGGTACGGTTCTACGCCTCCGAGGCCGGCCCCGTCCGCGTCGATGTGTACGATGTCACCGGCCGGCTGGTCCAAAACGTCTTCAATGCTCAGGTCGATGCCGGCACATGGCACAGCGCCAACGTAAGCGGTGCGGATCTGCCAGGCGGCGTCTACGTGGTCCGGATGACCGCCGGCTCCTTCCGTGACGACCGGCTCCTGACGCGCATCCGGTAGCCGGCTTGGACGCAGTGAACACCACGCGAGGGACGGCGCTGAAGGCTGTCAAGGCGCAGTTCATGGCGGCTGGTTTGCCGGATGCCGCCGCGTCTGCCGAGTGGCTGCTGACCGATGTGCTGGGTACGTCGCGTGCCCAGCTCTACGCCTTCCCAGAGGCCGAGGTCTCGAAAGAAGAAGCTGCTGCGCTGAGCGACGCTGCGAATCGGCGCGTCGCCGGCGAGCCACTGCAGTACATCCTCGGCACAGCGTCCTTTTTCGGGCTCGACCTGGACGTTGGCCCAGGCGTCCTGATCCCACGGCCAGAGACCGAACTGCTCGTCGAGCGCACGCTCCAACGGCTCCCCAAAGGTGACCGTACCGTTCTCGACGCCGGCACGGGAAGCGGATGTATCGCCCTCGCCCTGAAGCACGTCCACGCAGGGCTTAGTGTCTACGGCATCGATGTGAGCCCTGACGCACTTGCCATAGCAAGCCGAAACGCACTCGCCTTGAACCTCGGCGTAGCCTTCGAGCGCCTCGATCTCCTCCACGAAGACGCGGCCAGTCTCATCCGGCAGCTAGCCGGGGGGCCTCTGGACGTTCTGGTCTCAAATCCCCCCTACGTCCCGGAAGCCAAGCGTGAATCCCTGGATATCCACGTCCGCGAGCACGAGCCGGCACTGGCCTTGTTTGTCGAAGACGACCCGCTCCTGTTCTATCGCTACCTAGCCAAGCTGGCCGGCCAAGTGGTACGTCCCGGCGGTTGGCTCCTCACCGAAGTTCACACCGACTACGCTAGCGACGTAGCTAGACTCTACGACTCAGCCAGTCTCGAAAACGTCCGCGTTCTAGAGGATTACACAGGCCGGCCGCGCATCGTGGAGGGGCAGCTGGCGTAGAGCACTCACGAGACCGCAGGGAGCTAGGCGGAGACACGTGACGGGCAGCGATGTCAGTTGAGCATGTCTTAAGGCTCTTGGGCCGGCGCAGATATAGAAAACGGGAGCGAATAGATCACCTGCGGTATTCCCGGTGGGTTAAATCTAACCCCACTTCCGTCTGGTGGGACGGTATACAGGTAATCCTTGAAGTGCCACATGAGCCGGTAGGTACCGGCGATCTCACCGGCCTTCCATTCGGAGTACGGATTCGTGCCGGGTTTTGAAACTGCCGTACGGAGGGTGTTCGTGTAGGTACTGTCTGGAAGCACCGGAACGGGAGGACTCTGACACAATGGTACTATGCGGCTAAAGGCATCGGTCCAGACTCCTGATGCAATGTCCCATTTCTGAAGCATCGGTAAGAACAGCCCATTACAACCCGTCAAAAACAGGGGGCGGTCGGCCCTGTTGGTGAGCGTATATGGGATGTGGAGGTGCAAGTAGTCGTCTGATGGGTCGATCCTGGAGTTGGGTACATCGACCGTTAGGGACGCATAACCGCCAGGATTCTCACGGTCTTGTGGCTCGGTGCTAGTGTGGCAAGCAGCAAACAGGATGGCAAAACTGATCGGGGCAAGAAACAGGGCGGGACGCCGGAGCTTCGTTCGCATAGCTCTGTGGATCAATGGTTCGGACGAGTCAACAAACCAAAACAGGGGTATGCGAGTGGCGCCGCGTAACACTCAAGACACGGTCAGAGCATTTACCAGTGCGTCCACGTCGTCTGGGGTCTGGTAGAGACCGAAACCAATGCGCAGCCGGTCGTTGCGGTAGTCAGTGATGACGTCCTGGGCCATGAGCTGGGCGTGAATGTTGCCGGCCTTCGGGGTGCGGTACGTTAGGAAATGTGCGCGGTCGAGTTCGGGAGCGAATATCATCCGGTCGTCTTCGTGGATCAACAGATCTGTGCGGCCGCGAGTGGCGTCGAGGAACCGCTCTTGGAGCGCCAGGACGTGCTGGTGAATGGTCTCCACAGTGATGGATTCCGAGGCCAGCCAACGCTGCACGGCGTTGAAGCGGTACAAGCCGGCGGCATCGAACGTCGCTCCCATGAAGCGACCGCCGCCGCGCGAGTAGGGGACTGTAGCGTCACCGTAGCCTTCCTCCAACACATCGAAGGCAGCGAACCAACCCGTCAGCCTGGGGCGGGCACCGTAGCCGGGCGGGCAGTGCATGAAGCCGGCTCCTTCACCGCTCATCATGTACTTGTAGCCGGCGCTCATGAAAAACGCCCGGTCGGCGCTAGGGCCGAAATCGACGGGAAAGGCCATGAAGCTGTGGTAGCCATCTACAGCGATGAGCGTTTCCTCATCTGGAACGGCGGCGATGATCTCGTGCAGGTTCGGCAGCGCGAAACCGGACATGAACAGCACCTGGCTGAAAAACAGCAGATCGAATCCGCCATTTGACGCGGCCTCTTCGAGCCGGCTCGGAAGTGTGGCGTACGGCTCGACGGGGATGCGTGTGGCCTCGACGCGCCCTGATTCCTCGAATCGTTTGAGTTGTCGCTCGAAGCTGTAGAACTCGCCGCTCGTTGTGAGCACCCGGACGGGGCGGTCCGTTGGTAGACAGGAAAACAGCCGGACGATGAAGTCGTGCGTGTTAGGTGCGAAGGCGATGGTGCCAGGGTCCGGCAGGCCGAGCAGGTGGGTGATGTGGCTGCCGGCTTCTGGCAGGACCTCCCCGAAGACCTTGCTCCACTTACGGTCAGCGAGCGCTGCCGCGTCGGTCCAGTACGCCAGGTGCCCGTCGTAGGAGGCGTCCGGCCACAGGTGGTGGCTGTGAGCAGCAAAGTGTAGCCGGCCGGGGGCTGCACGGAGGGCGCGAGAGAACGACATAGCGGGACGTGGAGCGAGGAAATGGAAACAGCCGTACAGAAACAGCCTCTGGGGGGGCACGTTCACGGCAAACCGGAACGCAAGATCCGACCCTCAGGCGGCCGGTTTTACGCGTTTCGTATATTGGGCAAGGTTCAGTGCGAAATCGTCTCCTCAGCAGGGTAGCGATCCTGAACTTCATCCAGGAACTATGAGGCATTGCCGGCGCACCGTGCCGTGGGGTTAGGCTCCCGTCGTCACGTGCACATGTAGAGCCGGCGTATGGCACTCCGGTGCCGCATCCAGAGAGGCATCCCATGATGCGTTGGTTCGATTCTTCGGCCCGCCAGCACGGCTGGGTTGAGTGGTGTTTGTATAGTGCTCTGTGCGTGCTGTTGGCTGCGCCGGCGTGGGCACAAATCCCCGTCGATGTTCCGGGGTTGGAAGCGGTCCAGAGTGAGTTGCAGGGCGCGTCGTCTGAGCAGGAGACGTTGATCCTGCGCGCGCGTTCGCAAGGCGTACCGCTGACGTTCGATGGCGACGAAGCTGCTCAACTTGTCGGGATCGGCCCGAATGGATTGCCGGTCTACTGGACGACGTTCGACACGCCGGCTAGTGTGCTCGTCGGCGCATCGCGCGTGTGGGCTACCACCGGGGAAGGCTTCCGGCTCACGGGTTCAGGAATCCCTGTCGGGCTCTGGGACATCGGGCCGGCACGGCGGACGCACCTCGAATTGCAAGGCGCAGACTCGTCGAGGGTGTGGCAAGCGGATTTGTTCTCGACGGGCCCGAGCCGGCACGCGACCGGTGTGGCTGGGCTCATTGCCGCCAGCGGGGAACGCGTCTCGGCACGCGGGATCGCGTACGAAAGTGGCATCTGGGGCTACGACTGGAGGCGCGACCGAATCGAAGTCGCGACCGTAGTTCAGGACGGCTTGTTGATCTCGAATCACTCGTACGGGCCGGCAAACGGGTGGGCCGGGCCGGCGACCATGCAGGGGCTGACGGCTCCCGTTTGGATGGGCGACCTGACGATCAGCGCCGAAGAGGATTATCGATTTGGCCGGTACGGTGCGTCGTCTCGGCAATGGGACCAGATCTCGCACAGCGCGCCGTACTTCCAGGCCGTTGCGGCAGCCGGCAACGACCGGGGTGATTCCCCGGAAGCCGGCGCAGAGCATTTCGCGTACGTACCCAATCTCTGATACCGCGTCTTCACGGAAACGCGCCAGCCTGATGGCGGAACGGGCGGATTCGACTCGTTACCTCAAGGCGCGGCGACCTCGAAAAACGTGCTCAGCGTCGGGGCCGTCCGCTTCAACGATGACGGCACCATCGAACCGACGACGTTCTCTTCGTTTGGCCCGACGGACGACGGCCGGATCAAGCCGGATCTCGTGGCTCCCGGTGAAGGGCTGGAAACCCTCTGGAACACGAGCGACGACGCGTACTTCGTTAATGTCAGTGGGACGAGCTATTCCGCACCCATCGTCAGCGGAGTCATTGCTTTGCTTCAAGACGAATATCGCCAGCGCAACCCTGGCCGGCTCCCGCTCCGAGCCTCCGAAATCCGAGCCTTGCTGTTCAACACAGCCGAAGACTTGGGTTCGTTCGGCCCGGACTATCAGACTGGCTGGGGGATGCCAAATGCGGCCCGCGCCGCGGAATGTCTCCGGCACGACAACCTGAATGAATTGACCATTCACACGCGTACAGTGCGTGCCGGATCTCCCTACACGGTTCGATACCGGGCAGCCGGCACTGGCGATCCGCTGCGTGTGACGATTGCTTGGACCGATCCTGCCGGCACCGAAGGCCCGCTCGCCTTGGACAATCCGACCAGTTCGCTCGTGCACGACGTGGACCTGCGGGTCATCGGTCCTGATGGGGCGGTAAACTT
>JBCDHV010000100.1:0-10069 GCA_038749615.1 Bacteroidota bacterium | reverse complement strand
GTATGTGCGCGGCTTCAGGTGATCTGCTCTCGTTGACTCACTGCGGCCGGCTTGGCAGCTTGCCGGCACGCGTGCTGACTTCGGGACACTGGTTTCTGCCGGGAAGGACAAGTCCCGGGCGAGGTGAAGCGGTCGCGGATATTCAGTGCGAACGCACCCCTTGATGTAAGGGCTACCCGCTCTCCTCACGGCGTGGCCCACGAGGCCTGATCACAAAGGCTCCAGTACACGGCAAGTGGAGCGCGTCACCCTGGCGGCGATGGACTCACCGCGCGAACGTGCACGCTCCGATCATCCTCCAATGATTCGAGCTTACCCTGAGGTCTTCCCCAGCCGGCGAAACATCTCCTTCTTGTAGGCCTCGACGCCGGGCTGGTCAAACGGATTGACACCGATGAGGTATCCGCTGACGGCTACGGCGTGTTCGAAGAAGTAGATGCATTCTCCGAGAGTCTGGGCGTCGAGCCGGCCGAGCCAGATCGTCATGGCAGGGACGCCGCCATCCGTGTGGGCCTTGAGGGTGCCTTCGTACGCCTTGCGCTTGACTTCGGTCATGGACTTGCCTTCCAGGTAGTTCAGCCCATCGAGGTTGTCCGCATCTTTCCGGACGGTCATCTGGCTTCCGCCGTCCTCTTCCAGCATCAAAAACGTCTCGATCATGATGCGTTGCCCTTCCTGCATGTACTGCCCGAGTGAGTGCAGGTCGGTTGAGTACTGCACAACAACGGGAAACAGCCCCGTGTGCTCCTTGCCCTCGCTCTCCCCATACAGCTGCTGCCACCACGATCCGAAGTCGCGCAAGCTTGGCTCGAATACCGCCAGGGTTTCGACGCCAAACCCTTGGTCGAGAAGCAAGGCACGAACCGCAGCATATTCGAGCGCGGCATGGTCTCTCGATGCCGTTGCGTACCGTTTGCAAGCCTCGACGGCCCCGTAGAAGAGCGTCCGGATGTCGATGCCGGCGACGGCGATCGGGAGCAGGCCTACCGGCGTGAGCACGGAAAACCGGCCACCCACCGACGGAGGGATGACGTATTTCTTATAGGGATGCTCCTCGCGAAGCTGGTTGAGTGCGCCTTTGTCGGGGTCTGTTGTGACGATGATGCGCTGGTCGGCATCGTCGAAGTGCTCTTCCATCCAGTCGCGCACGAAGCGGAAGGCGAGCGCCGGCTCCAGGGTCGTTCCGCTCTTGGAAATGACGTTTACGTAGACGGATTTTCCTTCGAGGCTGGCGAGTAATTGACGCAGGTAAGCACCGCTGATGTGATGCCCAGCAAACAGGACCTCCGGGCCTGAACCACCGAAATACGGCGTCAGCGCCTGAATGACTGCCTGCGCACCGAGGTAAGAGCCTCCGATACCGATGCAGAGCAGAACATCGCCGTTCTCCCGGATGGAGGCCGCGGTAGCCTCGACATCGCTCAAGAGCGCGTCGTTGGGGTCCAGCAAGAGATCACGCCAACCGAGGTAGTCGCTGCCGGCTCCGGTTCCTTCGATCAACGTGTGATGGGCGGCTTCCACCTCGGCCCAGTAGGCGTCGAGTGCACCGTCTTCGAGAAATGCAGAGAGGGGAGACGTGTCGATTCGAAGCATGGAGGCTGGCTAGTTTTTAGTGTCTAGTTTTTAGTGTTTAGACGAGAGCGAGACGGGGGGAATCTTGAGCCATTTGCACCCAGACAACCCGATTAGGAACACGAGCCTTGGTAAAGCTGGATCTAAACACTAAACACCAAAAACTAAACACTTCTCTGGTAACCAATGATGCAAAACGGTTCCAGTCTACGTATATCTCTCTGGAACACCCTAATGATACGGCCGGCTCGAAAGAGCATGGCTCAACAACCTGAACGCTCATGAGATTGCGCTTTCTTCAACCCCTCGTTTTCGTGCTGGCTGCTCTGCTGACGCTGCCGGCATTCGGGCAGGGCGTTACGTACAAACAAGAAACCCGGATGAGCTTCGAAGGCCTCGGGTTTGCCGGCCGCCTCGCTAACCAGAAAATGGAGAGCGAAGTATGGATCCAGGGTGCCATGCACCGAGAGGACACCAAGAAGCCTAAGCAGTCGACCATCATCGACCTGGAAAACGAGCGCTACATTTTCCTCGATCACAAGGAAAAGACGTATTCCTCGGTCTCGTTCGCGGAGTACGCGGAAAAGATCGACGCCATGATCGAGAACGTTGGTGCGGAGATGGAGGCGGAGCAGCAAGATCAAGACGTGCGGACCAACGTCAGTTTCGATGTCGATGCCGGTAAGACGGGCCGGCGCAAAGAAGTCAATGGCTTCGATGCCGAACAGACCGTGATGACCATGCGCATCGACTACGATGCTGAGACTGAGGAAGGCACGGAGGTTCAAGGCACGATGTTCGTCGTGACGGACATGTGGATGGCCGTTGGCGATGAAGACGGCGTCCAAGTCATCAACGCCTACAATCAGCGCATGGCAGCTGAAATGGGCGAGGCCCTGCAAGGCACGAACTTCATGGATAACATGGGAGAAGCCGGTGGCATGATGGACCCGCGGCTCGGTGCCGGCATGACGAAGATGATGGAGGAGATGAAGGACATGGCTGGTTTTGCTGTTCAGACGAACATGCATTACGTGCTCGTGCCGGAAGGGGAAGACCTGGATGTCGATGCCGTCATCGGTGAGAAGAAAAAGAAAGGCGGCGGTGGTCTGCTCGGCGGTCTCCAGCGCATGGCCAATGCAGCCAGTGGTGGCCAAACCGATGTCGAGGAGCAGATGACCATCCTCAAGACCTCGATCAAGGTCAAAGACATGAAAACGAAGTCGATCAAGACCAACCGCTTCGAGATTCCGTCGAAGTACAAGGAGAGGCCCTTCAGCTTTGACTCCTAGCAGATTCTAGAGCGGGCACCGCCCGGCGAGGTTGACAGGCCAGGGATGGAGCGGGCGCTCCTCCGTTTCGACGCCTTGTTTTGTCAACAGACCGTCAAAACGGACCTTCCACACCCGGGAGGTCCGTTTTGCATTATCTTGCAAGGTCTTTTGCCTCCCTCGGATGCCTCCTTGCCTCTATGCTCCGTTTCTTTTTTGTAGTTCTTGCCATCGTAGCTGCCGTCCTCGCGGCGCTCTTTGATCTCACCTGGATGTACGTCGTGGCGGGCGCTCTGCTCGTTGTGGCCGGCATGATGCTGCTCGTCCAAGCGCGGGATCAATACCGCCGGCGTGAGCGCACCACCCCTCGCCGTGCAACGTCCATCCAGGACCGAGGCGATGACCTACGCGCCTACGGAATCATGGAGGTCCGCGAGAAGACGGAAGACCCCATCAATGATTTGAGTTGGGGGGACGCCGCGCAGCGAGCGGAGCAAGCCGCTGACGAACCCGCCGAGGAGACGACGGACGAGTACGCGCCACCGGACGATGAAGAACTGCTCAGTGCCGTCGAAGCGGCTACAGAGTCGGCCGCAGCTAGTGCTGAAGAAGAAATGGATGGCCCCGAGGAGGTGCACGCGGACGCCGGTCGTGTGACTGCGTTCGAAGAAAGCGAAGCCGAGGTAAGGCCTGATCCTCTCTCGTTCAAAGACGAGGAGACCGTTGAGGATCATGCAGAGGAAGAGGAGGCTCCTGCCGTGCCTCTCGGGCAAACGGTAAGCAAAGCGCGGCCCCGGTCGTCGATGTCGGTCAATCATGCCCACTCGCCGGAAGACGACGCCTACCTGAAATCCATCAAACGAACGATCCACGCTCACACCATTGGCCTGCTGCGCATCGACCATGACGCGAAGGCGTACGTCGTGCAGAGCCTGGAGAGCGACAGTGACCGGACCAGCCGGCGCGGCGCTACCTTTGCCTTCCGAGACCATTTCCTCAGCGAGCTGATCCCACAGATCACGGTTATCGAGATCGGTGAGGAAATCAAGCGTGAAGAGCTCACCTACTACAAGGCTCCTCCGCCCGTCGAGCATCTACTGGTAGCGCCCGTCTACCAAGGAAGCGAACTGGCTGCGTTCCTCGTCGCCGACCGGCTCGCGCCGAGCGCCGGCTTTACGGAGGACGAAATCTACGTCTTCCGCGAGGCGGCCTACCTGCTTGGTCACATGCGAGGCCTCCGGCAGGGCGACAGCATCAACGAGCGCTGGACGCCCAAGCCGTTTCCCGTGCGGAAGCTCAGTGTGCATCACGTGATCAAGGAAGAGATCGCCGAGTCTCGGGAGCGCGAGCGGCCGCTAGCTCTTGCCTTGGTGTTTCTGAACGCCGTCGAGTCGCTCTCTGAAAAGAGCAAGGACGGCATCGAAGCAGCCGAGGGCCGGATGAGCAGTCGGCTCAAGAAGATCGTCCGCAAAGGCCGGCTCGAACATTTCGGAGAACTGGGATTCGGCGTGTTTCTCTACACAGGCCCCGAAGAACTCGAACGGTGGATCGAACGCGCCCACGATGCTTTCGATGAGCCGGATCCCATCCTCGAAGGCGATTTGATGATCGGCGCGGCGATGCTGTCTGATAAACATGTCGAGCCAGAGGATCTACAGCTAGACGCTGCTGCAGCCTTACAGGAAGCCTACGCCACGGGTGAGAGCACCATCCTGGTCGCGTAGACGCTGCTCCGGTGCAGCCCGAAAAATGAAGCGCCTCGGTCCCCCCGGACCGAGGCGCGTCGCATATTGGGACACCGGTCCACTCTTCCGGTGTGTAGCCATTGTTGCAACGGCTACCTGTGCCAGAGCACAGCCCAAGGGGAAAGAGGGGGCGAGCCGAAACCGGGCGGTTCAGACATCCTCTTGTTCACGTGCCAACGGCCGTGGTTTGGGATCACAGGTTTGACGCTTTTTTTTAGATCCGATCGGAAAGCGCTGCGTTTGAAGGATTTATCGTCCTCTTTCTTTTTGCCTCTCCCCATGCGTTCCGAACTCCGTTCTCTGGCCGACAAGCTTTTTCCTGAAGTCGTGCGTCTCCGCCGGCACCTGCACCGCCGGCCCGAACTGGCGTTCGAAGAGCACGAAACGGCCGAACTCGTCCGCGAGACCCTAGAGCCACTAGGTCTGCGCATCCAGACGGGCGTAGCCAAGACCGGCGTCGTTGCCACGCTCGAGGGTGGCCGGCCCGGCCCGTCGCGCGCCCTCCGTGCAGACATGGACGCGCTCCCCATCCATGAGGAAAACACGTTCGACTTCGTGAGCGAGCGCCTGGGAAAAATGCACGCCTGCGGGCATGACGCACACACGGCCTCGCTGTTGGGCACGGCCATGATGCTGAGCCGGCTGCGAGATCAGGTACCAGGTACGGTGCGGTTTCTTTTCCAGCCCAGCGAGGAAAAACTGCCAGGAGGGGCCAAGGTGATGATCGAGGAAGGCGCACTCGGCCCGATGCCGCAAGGCGCAGCGCCCGCGACGATCCTCGGGCAGCACGTGACGCCGTATTTGCCGGCCGGCACGCTCGGTGTGCGGTCTGGGCGCTACATGGCCTCAGCGGATGAGGTCTACATCACGGTTCACGCCGAGGGGGGGCATGCCGCGGCCCCGCATCACATGACCTCCGACGCTGTGCTCGTCGCGTCGCACATCATCGTGGCGCTGCAGAGCATCGTCAGCCGGAACTGCCCGCCGGACGTGCCGAGTGTGCTATCGATCGGTAAGGTCGAGGCCGCGGGTGCGACGAACGTACTGCCGGTGGCCGCCCGCCTCGAAGGCACGTTTCGGTCGATGGACGAAGACTGGCGGTTTCGCGCGCACGAGTTGATCCGGCGCGTCGCCGTTCACACGGCTCAGGCGTTCGGGGCTGAGATTGATTTCGAAATCAAAGCTGGCTATCCGCTTCTCTACAACGATCCAGACCTCGCCGGCTTCGTGCGAGAGCGGGCCGTCGAGTTCGTGGGCGAGGAGCAGGTCGTCGATCTCGATCTGTGGTTTGCGAGCGAGGATTTTGCGTTCTACAGCCAGGAAATCCCGGGCGTGTTTTACCGTCTCGGGACGCGCAACGAAGCGGCCGGCATCACGCACGGGCTTCATACGCCCCGTTTCACCATCGACGAAGAAGCGCTGCGCTTGGGGCCGGCCTTCATGTCCTACCTCGTGCTGACCTCGTGAGCGACCGTCCGAAACAATCGGGGCTTTCGGCGTGGGTGTCCGGCACGTGGGCTGTGTTCGAGAAAGACTTGCGTCTCGAACTGCGGAGCCGGTACGCGCTCAACACGTTGCTGCTGTTCGTGGCGTCGTCGCTGTTGTTGGTGCGCGTCGGGCTGGGAATGGATGTGCTGGAGCCGGCGGCAGAAGCCATCGTGCTCTGGCTGCTGATTCTGTTTGCCGCGGCCACGGGTTTGTCTCGGGCCTTTGTTGCGGAGGAGGAGCGAGGCACGCGGTTGCTGCTTCAACTCCACGCTCGCCCAAGCTGCGTCTACGCCGGTAAGCTGCTATTTAACGTCGCCTTAACGCTGGTACTGAACCTGGCGGCGACGCTGGCGTTTTCAATAGTGGTCGATGTCTCGGTCGCCTCGTGGGGGCTGTTGATGCTTGTCGTCGTACTCGGTGCCCTTGGCCTTGCCGGCGCCACGACGCTGCTCTCTGCTCTCATCGCCCGGTCATCGAATGGAGGCGCTCTGTTCGCCATCCTGGCCTTCCCCGTGCTCGTCCCGCTGTTGGTTTCTGCCGTCAACGCGACGCTAGAATCCTTCGGCTCCGGCAATCCCACGGCCGTCGAAGCCGAGCTTCGCACGCTGTTTGCCTATGCCGGCACCGTCATCACAGCGTCCACCTTGTTGTTCGATTACGTCTGGAACGATTGACCGTCTCCCATGACGTCCTGGCACGTGCCCCGCGTATGCTGTGCTGGAGATAACGAGTTCGAGAGTATGTCCAAAGTCAAACTGACCATCAAGGCCACGATTGCCGTTTGGATGACGGCCGTCGTCCTCGGGGCCTTCCTGCTGGCGATTCCGAAGATGCCCATTCTGGAGCACACGGCGCGGAATCTGTATTTCCACGTCCCGATGTGGTTCACGTTGATGGCGGCGCTCTTGGTGAGTGCGTACCAGTCGGGGAAGTACCTCCGCACGGGCAACATCGTGCATGACATTCGGGCCGAGCAGGCCGCTTGGGTCGGGGTGGCTTTCGGCGTGCTGGGTCTGGTGACCGGCATGCTGTGGGCCCGCTTCACGTGGTACACCGGCACCGGCAAGTGGTGGAACAACGATCCGAAGCAGTTGATGGCCGCCGTCCAGCTCCTGATTTACGGCGCATACTTCGTCCTCCGCTCCGGCTTCGATGATGAGCGCCGGCGGGCCCGGCTTTCGGGCGTGTACAACCTGTTCGCTGCAGCCACCGTCCCGTTTCTGCTCTACATCCTCCCGCGTCAGTTCACGAGTCTCCACCCCGGCGCCGATGGGAATCCGGCCTTCGACGAGATCACCGACCCTGTGATGCGGCTCGTTTTGTACCCCGCGTTTATCGGGTTCATCGCGCTCTTCTGGTGGATCTATGACCAACGTGTGCGGTTAGCGCTCGTCGAACGTGCGCTCGATGAGCAGGCCGACTACGCTCAGCCTACCGCCTAACCACCCAGCCGAATGCGACCCTACACCCCGCAAGATTCCGTGAGTGTGACGGCGTACGATTCTGTCTGGGCTACCGAGACCCGGCCGGCAGAGACGCAGGACGCGTTCGAGCGCACCATGCTATCGGAGGACAAACTCTACGTCGTGCTTGGCGTCGTGCTGCTGATCTGGTTCGGCATTCTTGTAATGCTTTTCAGAAACGAACGAAAGATCGCACAGTTGGAAAAAGACGTAGAAGGCCTCGGTGGATAGTTGGGGCAGCGGATGGTGGAGAGGGTCTGTTTCGCCACATCCGAAGACCCTGGCTCTACCGAAGGATTCCCCGCCTAACCCTTACCCCTCTTCCTTCCCAGATGAAACCAAAGACTCTGATCGGAGCCGTTCTGATGGCTGGTTTTGCCGGCCTGTTGTTCATGAGTTTCGGGCAACAAGTAGGCGGCTACATGGGCTTTGAAGAAGCCACAGACTCCGGAAGCCGTGCGCACGTGGTCGGTATGTGGGTCAAGGATCAGCCCTACGGATACGACACGCGCACGAACGTTTTCTCGTTTATGATGGCCGACGAGAACGGTGCCGAGCGCCGCGTGCTCTATTATGCACCGAAGCCGGCCAACTTCGAGGACGCCGAAAAGGTGGTGGTCGAAGGCCAGATGAGAAACGGCGAGTTCGTCGCCGAGCACATCCTCATCAAATGCCCGTCGAAGTACAACGACGAAGCCGCTATGGAGGACCTCAAGCCGGCGGCTTGAGGTTGGTTGAGAGGGGGAACGGTTGAGAGGTCGAGAGGTGGGTATTCAGACCTGAACCAGGGCGGTTCTTGGGGAGAATGGAACCCACCTTTGCACTTCTCAACCGTTCCTCCTCTCAACCTGAATGGAGCGAAGCGAATCACTCCACCAGGACAAACGTGGACCAGAAGTACGGTCTGGCGTAGCGAGGGTCGGAGGCAATGAGGGCTTGTTTGGCTTCGCGAAGGGCGGTGGCTTTGGGAAGGCCGGAAAGGAGCCGGCTATAGAAGGTCTCCATGAGTTGGGCCGTGCTGGCGTCGTCCACCTGCCACAGGGACACCATGACGTTTTCCGCGCCGGCAAACAGGAAGCCACGCGTGAGGCCGATGACACCCTCGCCGGTGGCTAGGCGGCCCAGGCCGGTTTCGCAAGCACTCAGCACCACGAGCTCGGCGTCGAGGTTTAGGGTGTAGAGCTCGCCGAGGTACAGGATGCCGTCTTCGCCGCCGTCGTCTCCGCGGGCGAACGCTAGGCCGCTGAGGGCCGGGTCGTCGGCGTCCACGAAGCCATGCGTGGCGAGGTGAACGTACGCGTATCGTCCGGTATCCAATCGCTTGAACCGGTCCTCTGTGGCCTCCCGGCCCGTGAACACATCGGGTCCTCCACCGAAGAGCCGGCTCGCCCATCCTAATTTCGAGGCGAACAAATCCCGAATGCTTTGCACTTCCTCTCGCGTAGCCGGCAAATACGACGCTTCATGCCGCGTCGGTCCAGGAGCAGCATCCCCGAAAATCGGCGCGAAGGCGAGCAATTCGCCCGCAGAGACCTCGGCTCCCGCTTGATTCTCACCGGTCTCGCTCGCGAGCAGTGTGGCCGAGTAGGCGTAGCGCACCGATTGCCGGCTCAGCAAATACGGAAGCGTGCGGTAGTCGCGCACCCCGTCTTCGTCGACCGGTTCGGTCAGCAGGGCTTCGAACGGGACGACGTGAAGCACGCCGGCCGGCACCACGATGATCTCTCGCTCCCCCACGTGACTGGCCACCGGCCCGATGAGTTGCTGGTACACCTCGTGGCCCAGCCGGATGTACTGATCGTAATCTGAGATAACGACGCTCTGGCGCAAGGCCCGCACCCGCTCCACGAACGGGGTGCCGGCACGCACGGTCGATGCCGTGAGGCTGTCGCTGGTGAGGGCAAGGATGTGCACGTTCTCAGCCCCCACGTAGTACGAGACCAACGCGGCGTTTCCGTCTCTCAACAACGTGCGCTGCAAGTCGGCAGGCGTCGTCACCCCGCGGTCGTACTTCAAGGCATAATAATTCGGATAGTCCTGCTCGATCTGCCGGATTAGTTGCTCGTAGCGCTGCTGCCGGTCGAAGAACGAGGCGCGCATCCGTTGCACGAGGGGGGCGTCGTCACCGGAGAAGGCGATCTCTTCTCGGATAGCTTGTTCGCTGCGGGCCAACTCAGTGCGCAGCCGGCGCTCGAACGTCAGGAGCGAATCGGGTAGCCCCGCAATGGCGGGCGCTTGGGCTTCGTTGAATGCGTCACGCAGCGTGCCGGCCTTGCTTTGCTCGACGTACGTCCATGCACGTTCCAGGTAGGCCGGCTCGCCCGTCAGTTCATGCAGCGTCAGTGTGGTTTGGATCGCCTGATCGTAAAGCGGGGCGACGTTCTCGGCTAGAAACAACTTCGAGTCTTCCGCCCGGTAGCTGCTCCACATCCGGTTGACGACCCCGCCGGCACGCTCAAAACTGGCGTGTGCCGCTTCGAGATCGGCCAGATCCGATGAGAGGGTAAACCGTTGGGCGAACACGGCTCCT
>JBCDHV010000099.1:0-10087 GCA_038749615.1 Bacteroidota bacterium | reverse complement strand
CATGAACTCCGGCGTATGCATCTGGGTTTAGACGATTGGCGGCCGTACTCGGCTCAGAGCTTACTTGGGGAAGCCATGCACAGCGTGGGGGGGAGCTCTGCCGGCCGAAGTCATCTCGTGGCCGGCTACGAAGGCCTCCGCCGCGTGCTCGGTGCGGACGACCGCCGGACTCAAGAGGCCAAGGCTCGGCTTCGTCAGTAATCATCCGGAGTAGGGCCAGCGTCTAGGAAATATCACATCTAATGCGGCTCCAGATTAGGGTTATGGTGTAAGTCTTGGAGAAAGGGTGCACTATGGGATAAAGGAGCCTCTGCTGCTTGCCTGAAGGGAGTGTTCAGGTGGGCCCGCGGCGTTCGGTTCGCGGAGTTAGGGCAGGCCGGCTCAGCATTAGCTACCCTCCTACCACACACACCGGGAATCCCAATGAAGCGCCTTCTCTCCTCTATGTTTGTTGTTCTCATGCTCTCCGGAACAGGCCTCTTCGCCGCCGGCTGCAGCGCGGTGGTCTCCGTCGATGACGAGATCGAAGTCGTGACGCCGGAAGGCAACCACGAAGTGAACCACCAGGAAACATCCGAGAGCAACGAGGAAGACTAAGCCCTCTCTCTCGCATGCGGTTTGACGCGAGCCGTGCACTTCGCTTTGAAGTGCACGGCTTTTTTCTTTGGGTCGAACTGCTGGACTCCTGAGGCATTTAGGCCGTGTCGAGGTATAGTCACTCGGCGTTGGTAGCGCCCGAACAGGCCATTTTATACATTGATATCGCCAGCATCCGCCACTTTGCTGGCTAGTCTTGACCTGCCCTCTTGGTCCTCCTGCCCTTTGCGGCGGTGTCGATCCTTTCCCACCCTTCTACTTGCTCTCCGGACGATGGAGCGTTGGACTGAGCTGAAAGACCTCGTCGCGGCGGCGCTGGAATTGCCTCCCGAAAAACGCGAATCGTTCGTCGAAGAGCGATGCAACGGCGATAGTGTGTTGCAAAGGGAGGCCCTAGAACTTTTGGGAGTGGCGGACGAGCCTCACATCCTCGACAAGACCGGCATTCGGCTGCCGAGTCTCGGGAGTGCAGAAGAGAAAGAGCCGGCCCAAGACCTGAAGGATGTTCGTCTCGGGCCCTATCTCGTTGGCGACGTGCTGGGACAGGGTGGCATGGGGCGTGTGTACCGAGGCCGCCGCGTGGATGAAACCTACGAGCGCGATGTGGCCATCAAGGTCTTGCGGTACCGGCCGCAGGAACGCCAATTGGTTCGGTTCGAGGAGGAGCGCCGCCTGCTGGCCCGGCTGACGCATCCCAATGTGGCCCAGATCGTCGACGGAGGCGTTACGCCGCAGGGCGGGCCGTATTTCGTGATGGAATACGTCGAGGGCACGCCCTTGCTGGAATATTGTGACGTTCACCGGCTCACCGTCGAAGAACGTATCGAGCTCTTCGTCACCGTTTGTGACGCCGTTCAATACGCTCATCAGAACCTGATCATTCACCGGGATCTGAAGCCAAGCAACATCCTCGTCACTAAGGAAGGCGTCCCTAAGCTGCTTGATTTCGGCATCGCCAAGACGATAGGAGAGACCGACGAGGCTGTCGAGTTGTCGGAGACTGAGGCACACGTCATGACGCCCGAGTACGCAAGCCCGGAACAGGTGCGCGGGGAGTCCATCACGACCGCTACCGACATTTACAGCCTGGGAGTCGTGCTCTATCGGTTGCTCGTTGGGGTGAGTCCGTACGAGGCAGACCGCTCGATCCGGTTCAACCTTGACCTGGACATTACAGCCATCGATCCGCAGCCGGCTTCGACATCGGTGCTGTATCCGAAGAACAAAAAATCCAAACCGGCCGACGAGCGCGCCGCGAGCCGGGGCCTGTCCCCGAGGGACCTAAAACGCCGGCTCAAGGGGGACCTCGACGCCATCGTGGCCAAGGCGCTTCGTAAAAGCCCCCATGAGCGCTACCAGTCTGCCGAACGCCTGGCCGATGACCTGCGCCGCCATCTGAAAGCCTTGCCGGTCTCAGCTCACAGGGGGACCCTGACCTATCGGGCGCGGAAATTTGTCCGCCGGCATAGCTCAGCCGTCTTTGCAACAACTGTCGGTGTCATAGTAACAGCCGCTACGCTGGTCATCATCCTGATGCAAAGTGCAGAACTACGCACGGAGCGCGACCGGGCTGAACGGGCCCGTGACCAGGCAGAGGGTACGCTAGGGTATCTCGAAAGCCTGTTCGACCTTGCCGATCCAGAAGGCCAGGGAACCGCCGCGCCGATCCCCGTCGAGTCGTTGCTCGACGAAGGAATGCAGAACGCCGCCCTCGAACTCTCCGATCAGCCGCAGCAGTACGCCAAGGTGCTCAACATGCTGAGCGAACTGTACCTGAAGTTGGGCGCGTACGACAAGGCCGAGCAGGCGAGCCGGATGGCACTCGAAGTCCGAAACCTCGCAGATGCAACCGAGCCGGCGGACCTGGCTCAAAGCTATGAGAGCATGGCCGCTGCACTGCGCTACAAAGGGGCTTACTCCGATGCTGATTCTCTCTTCCGCCAGGCACTCCTGTTGAGGGCTTCCCTGCAAGAGCCTCCCGAAAAGGCAGCCAAGACCCGAACTGAGCTAGCCTTTCTGCTTCACATGAATGGTCAGAATGAGCAGGCTGAGGGATACGCCCGGGAAGGACTGGCCGGCCGGATTAGCACCTTGGGCCGGGACCACATGGACGTGGCTGAGAGCTATGGCGTCTTGGCCCTGGTCACTCAGAAGCTTGGGAATTATGAGGAAGCCTCCTCGCTGTTCGAAGAAGCGCTAGACACCATCGAACGGACGGGTGGGCCGACCAGCTTGGAGTACGCCTTTGCTCTAGCCAATTATGCAACGTTGTTGCTCGACTTGGGAGAGTACGAACGGGCCGAGCCCATGATGCGCCAGAGCCTCACCATCAAGCGCATTCGGCTTGGCGAGGATCACCCCTCCATCGGCATATCCTACAACCAGTTAGCCTCACTTGCACGCCGGCGTGGCAACCCGAAACAAGCCGTCGATTTTCGCCGGCGTTCCATCGACATTCAGCAGAGTCATCTGGGAGACGCGCATCCGGAAGTAGCAAAGCTGCTCGGGAACCTCGCAAGCGATCTGGACGCGTCTAAGGCGTACCCGGAGGCGGTGCGCGCTGCAAACGAGGCCCTTCGCGTGTTGAGCCGTGCCCAAACTCCCAACCCAGCTCAAGAGGCAATTTTCCAAGGCATTCTGGCTGTTGCCCTGCGCCATGCGGAGGACTACGAAGCTGCCGTCGCGCCGTATGAACGGGCTGTTGAACTCTTCCGGGGGTTGCCAAACCGAGATGAGGCGCATTACGCGTCAACCCTCATCGGGCTCGGCAAGGTGTACGTGGAGTTGAACCAACTCAATGATGCCGAAGCAGCGTTCCGGGAAGCCTTGGAGCGCCGCCAGACGATTTTTCCACCCACGAATTGGCGCATCGGAACGGCTCGCCGGCTCGTCGGTGAGGTGCTGGTCGAGAAGGGCCAGTATGAAGAGGCCGAACAACAACTCCGTCTTTCACTGGCTGAACTTGAAGAGGCCCAGGCTTCCGAACGACGGTTAGGGCAAACCCGCTCTGTGCTCGATACGCTCTACCACCGCTGGCAGGGGCCGGCTTAGGTATGGCAGATGTTGCAGAGTGGCAAGTGTGGCAGGGGCTCAGGTGTGGCAGATGTTGCAGAGTGGCACAGGGCGATGTTTGGGGCAAAGGTGCATAGGGGCTCAGGATGTAGCTCAGGACGCACACGCCGGCTTCAATTTTCTCATCCCGTTGGATGCGGCAGGTGTTGCATGGTGGCAAGTGTGGCAGTTAATCGGCCTTCAGCCACCCAGCCACCCAGCCACCCAGCCACCCAGCCACCCAGCCACCCAGCCACCCAGCTACCCTTCCTGCTGCCGTTGGAGCAAGTCGAAGTAGCGTTTGATGAGCTCTTCGTAGTCTGGCGCGTAGCCGCTGTCGAGGGCGCGGATGAGGTCGCGGCGGAGCTGATCAGCGGCTTCGGAGGCCGGCAGTTCGTTGGGCGAGGTGCGCTGCTGATCGGTGCCTTGCTGCCCCTCACGCCGGCGCTCCCGGCCCCGTTCGCGCATGGAGCGTTGGGCGTCCAGCAAACGGGTAAGGATTTGCTGTTGCCGGCGGACGGTTTCCTGGTTCAGGTTGCCTCGGCTCAGCTCTTGGATCGCTTCTTCCATCTGACGGGCGATCTGGTTGAGGTCTCCCAACATCTTCTCCTGCGTCTGCGATCCGCCCTCCTGCATCAACTGCTGGAGTTGCTGCCGGATGGCATCCTGCTGCCGGCCCATCTGTTCCAGCCGCTGCTGCTGATCTTGCGAGAGCCGGTTGCCCTGGGCATCGTTGAGCATCTGCTGGAGTTGCTGGTTCAGCATCTGCTGCTGCCCGCTCATCTGCTGCATCTGCTGGAGCATTTGCTGCATGGACATGCCGCCGCCCTGCTGGTTTTGCTGATTCTGCATCTGGTCCATCAGGTCCGAGAGCAGCAGGGCCAATTCGTTCAGGTTCGACATGGCGCTCTTCTGATGCCCGGTGGCACGGGCCAGCCGGCGCTCACTCATCTCGGAAACGGCGCGCTCCATGTCCCGCAGCCCGTCGCCCGAGCGTTGCTGGACGAGCCGGCTCATCTGGGGAATCTGCCGCGAGAGCGTCTGCAGCGTATCGGCCACGCTCCGGAGGCCGTCCTGCAGCTCCACCTGCTGCTGACTGTAGCGCCGCGCCGACGGGCTGCTGGCGGAGATCTCCTGCGTCCGCATGCGCAGGTCTTCCTGCGACTTCGAGAGCGTAAGCACGTCGTCTAGCACTCGGCGCAAGGCGGCGATGTTGATCGCGGCTTGCTGCTGGTTCATCTGCGCCTGCATTTGCTGCATCCGCTGCTGCATCTGCTGGAGCTGTTGCTGCATTTGCTGCTGGCCTTGCTGCGCTTGGTTCAGTTGCTGCTGCTGAAGCTGCTCGGCATTCTGCTGCATCTGCTGCGGCAAGTTCTGCTGCTGGACCTGATCCTGAAGCTGCTGCATCTGCTCAGACGGTGCCTGCTGCAACTCGTCCATTTCCTGCTGGACCTCATCGATCAACTCCTCCAGCCGCTCCATCTCTGCCTTCGACTCCAACTGATCTTCTGCCAGTTGGTCGGTTGGTTGCTGGTTGGGCGGATTTTGGCCTGCCGGGTCTTGGTTAGCCGGGTCTTGGTTGGGCGGTTGTTGGTCAGACAGTTGTTCGCCGGATGCATTCTGCTCGGATTGCTGTTGCTCGTCCGAATTCTGCTCCCCCTGCTCCCCTTCACCCTGCTCTTCAGGCGACTGCTCCCCAGCCCCTTGCTCCCCCTGTTCCCCTTCACCCTGCTCCCTTTCACCCTGTTCCCCTTCACCCTGCTCCCTTTCCCCTTCGTCCCCTTCATCCTTCATCCTTCCCCCTTCATCCTGCTCCCCTTCACCCTTCAACTCCTCCGTCTCCTCCGCCAACTGTTCCTGCTTCTCGGCCAGCTCTTCGGCGCGCCGGCTTGCCTCGTCTAGACGTTGCTGTGTACGCAGGCGTTTGAACAATTCGAGGGCTCGTTCCAGCCGCTGCCGGTACTGCTCTTCATTGAACTCGAACTCGCCCATCGACTGCTGCATTTCGCTCATGTCCATGTTTTGCATGGCCTCTTGCAGCTTCTGCAGTGCTTCCTGCAGTTCAGGATCGTTGACCTGATCCATTACCTCTTGCAGCTGCTCGTACATCTGCATCGTTTCCTGCTGGACGAGGTCGTTGTCGGACATCTGGTCCAACATTTCCTGCATCTGATCCGATAGCTGATCAGCGCGGCTTTCGAGTTGGCGCTGTTGCTCAGTCAGGCGCTCGAGTTGCCGGCGGTCTTCCCAATCCGCCTCTTGCTTGCGGCGTAGTTCGTCGCGTAGCTCTTCAAACTCGTCCCGGATCGTCTCGGCGTCTCGGACCATGTCTTCGAGCTCTTCCTCAGCCTCGTCTTGTTGGGTGTCGAGCTCGTCGTACCGCTCGGCCAGGGAGGGCATGTTTAGCCTAAACACCGGCGTTCGGCCCCGCTTGTAGCCGGCAACCGCATCGTTGTCGCGCACCTCGATGTAGTATTCGATGACGTCTTTCGGGACGAGATCGAGACCCGTCGAGGTCAGCAGCCAGTCGAAGACGATTTCTTGGTCCAGCAGGCGTGCGTCTTGAATCGACAGCGGAATCGCCGAGTAGTCTTCTTGCGGTTCGCCGTACGCGCTCTCGGCCAACCGGTAGTAGAGCTGGAGATTCGAGAAGCCAAAATCATCCAGGATGCGCGCCCGGAGCCGGACGGCCATCAGGTCGTCCAACTCGGTCTGAGGCTTCGGGTCGAGCAAGGTCACGCTTGGCCGCTCGTCGCGTTCGAGGGCAATCTGGTAGCTGATCGGGTCGGCGTTACGGATGCCGGCAGGACTTTCGAGCTCGACTTGGTACTGGCCGGCACGAGTTACCGTGAACGTGCCTTCCGCAGCCGTTCCGGCGATCGTAAGGTCCACGCTGGTAGTGTCGTCAAACCGAATCCTGCCCTGGGCTACGTCGGAGCCACCTAGACCGGCGGTCACAGAGACACGCGTGCCGGGTAGCGCCGCGACATCCCCGATGCCGGGAGCGAGCCGGCGGGGGGGAATGCGGGTATACGCGGGGAAATCCAGCTGAACCTGCAAGCCGCGCACGATGGGCCGTTCGACGATGCGCGCCGTGTACGGGCCAAGCGTGAGCGGATCGGCGTCGATCGCGTACCGGACATCGTGGCGGACGTTCACTACGCGGTACCGGTACACGCCGGCCGAATCGGCCTCGACACGCGCCGTTTCGGTCCGCTCTTCTCCCGCTCGCCCGACCGTCACGAAGATGGCCTGTGGCTGCTCGCCTGTTGCGCTCACAGCAATGTCCAACGTCTCGCCCTTGACGAGGTCGGTGTCGCCCGGAAGTACCGTCAGCGTGAACGGAGCCGGCGGGTTGAACGCCGTGCGCGGGGCCAGCAGGCGCGCTGTTGCACCTGTGAACGCTCCCGGTGCGGCCACGAGAAACGCGAGCAGCCCGAGCACGGGGGCCAAGACCCAGCGGGAGAGCCTTCGGGGCCGGCTGAAGTCTTCCGTCTCCTCAAACGGCACAGGCTCGACGGTCCGGCTCAACTCGGTGACGGCTCCATCGAGCAGAGGTGAAGGCGCATCCGACGCGTTTCCACCGGCGAGCTGCAAGAGGTTGACGAACCGGTCTGCGATGGCCGGATACTGCTTGCCAATCTCGGCAGCTGTTTCGACTTCGCCGGGTGCCGGCAGCCAACCAATCAAACGAAGGGCAGGCCGGATCAAAAAGAATCCACCCACGCCGGCCAACACCAGCCCAACCGTCCAAGCGAAGGCCTGCCGAGGTCCTGTGCCCATCCAAAGGCCCGCTTCCAGGCTCGCACCAAGCAACCAAAGGAGGGCGAGGGCTCCAACTGTCAGAAGCGCACCGGTGAGCACATCGGCCAGCACGTGCCGGCGGATCGTGGCCTGGAGTCTCTGGCGGAGCCGCTCAACGAGCTGGCGCGTCTGCTCAGACATGCGAGATGCGAAGTCAGGTGGTGGGAGACGAACTACTGGAATGCCGGTGTGGCACCAAACCGAAGTAACGTCTCAGCCGCGAAAAACGTTCGCGCTTCGCATCTCGTAGGCCCCCTGTTGCTTCAAAACAGGTCGTCCAAGCAACTTCTACAGGGGCATCGTCAGCATCTTGTACGCGCCGATCGTGAACTGGGCAATGGCGATGCCTACGAGGATGAAGGATTGCACGGGGTGGAATTCCCGCTGCGGGTCGCCGGCGCGGGGCATGCGGGTGATCTTGATGAAGCCCTCCTTGTCACTCTTGACGAGGGCCCAGACGATCACGCCAAAGCCGAGGACTAGAACAGGTAGCCGGATGAAGTTCGACATGCTCGAGAAGAGCAAGGCAACGCCCACGATGCCCAATACGGCGGCTACCGTAAAAATCATTTCAGTGCGGTACTTCTTCATGACCTGAATGCTTTAACAGCACGTTTTGATGGGGCGACGGCTGGACAGAGAAGAGGCCGTCCTCTGGCTCGTCCCTAAACAGCGCGTAACTACATGGTGGATGGCGAACGAGAAGGTAGCGCGCTGCGCGCTGGCCTGAGTGAAGAATTTGGGTGTCACGTATGGTCTCGGTCGGCTTCACAGCTGACGATCCCGGACGATGATTTCCTCACTCGGCATCCAGCACACGTGCTAGATCGACGCCTTGCTTGAACCGGAGGGCGATGTCCTTGACCTGAGAAAAGTCCTCCAATGGGTTGCCACCCAAAACGAGAAAGCTCGCTTCATAGCCGTCAGCAAGCTGGCCGATGCGGCGCTCCGAGAAGATGGTTCTCGGCGCATTCTCGCACCACATCTTAAGCAATTCTAGGTTCGTGAAGACCTCGAGTTCATGGAGATACATCGCCTCGTCTAACGAGGTGTCTCCGAACATGTCCGAGCCGACGGCAATCGTCACGCCGTGTGCTTGCAGGATGCGTAGGTTATCCGAAATCGTGGCCTCAGCCTGTTCGAGCCAGGCCTCATCCTCTGGTTCTAGGTTGCGCCGGACCAGCGAAACCGTTGTCACCACAACGGTCCCCTGATAAGAGGCCATGAGCGCATCTTCGTCTCGGATGCGTTCCTCCGTAGCCTGGCCTCGGCGAGGGAAAGGGAGGTGGTTGACCTCATCGACGCCGGCAACGATGGCATAGTGAAAATCCGTCGGGGTGTTGACGTGGACGGAGACACGGAGTCCATCTCGGTGAGCCCAACGTACCACGTAGGGGAGCAGGTCTGGATTTAGCCCTTTCTGCCCGAAATACAACGAATCGGCTTGGCGCTCCTCGAACTCCTCACTGTACAAGAGATTCGCCTTGACGAAGTCAGGTGCCAAGGCTAGAACGCGGGTCCACGCAGGGCGAAGGTCACGCTCGGAGTCGATGATGATATAGCCTTCGCCCTCAATTTGGCTCTTGGACTCGAAAAGCCCATCGAACCGGCCCATGTCGAAGAAGCGCTCGCGCAGGCGAACGGGGTGGCCTCCGCTACCGGTCAGCGGGGCGTGGGCAAACGCGACATCGACCGTCCTGGGATGGTTGAAGAGATGCCGGTTGGGCTCGATTCGGCGCTTGATCGACGATTGCATCTTGGCGTAGAAGACGCCGTCGAGCAGATACTGCCGAATACGGTCTTGAAGCCTGAAATCGCTGTCCAGATTGTGATTGTGCGCCTCCCCGAAAGGCGGGACTACATAGCGTCCCCCTAGGTCGTACGTGGAATCGATTGAGGCCGGAGGGGCTGCGACGAACACCCCATCGGCCACATAGACCGTCCGGCTTTCGAACGCTTCACCGTTGAACCACCGGCCGTTAACGAAGGCGTAGGTCTGAGCGCTGCAGATCCCCCACAGACATATAGCCAGAGCTAGGCCAACCGAAAAACGCTTCGTCAGGCTCATCTCACTAGGATAGGAGACAGGGGGGCATTTCTATCGCTACGTCGACAGGTGCTCCGGCGGTTGAGAAGCGCGACAGCTGAGGGCTCAGTTGGCGTCCACACGGACGGTGCCGCCAGACGTGCGGGCACTGATCCGGGCTCCGCCGCCATTGACGCGGCCTTCGGCACGGTTCTTTTTGAGCGTTCCGGAGAACCGGAAGTCGTCGTCGAGCGCCACGCGGCCACCGCGGATGTTCAAGTCGGCGCTGGCGTTTGAGGGAAGGTCGATGTCGATGCTTCCGCCTGTGGTCGAGAGGTCGAGATCGTGGCTGCCGCGCAGGGAGACCTCGATGTCGCCACCGGTGGTGCTGGCTTGCAGCGCGCCGTTGAGCGACGTGGCTTCGATGTCACCGCCGGACGTGCCGGCTTCCACGTCACCCGTAACGTTGGCGAGCGTGATGTCGCCACCCGAGGTGCGGAGCCGCAGGTCGCGCGCATCGGCATTGCGTACGTCGATGTCGCCGCCGGACGTGCTGGCATCGAGGCGGTCGGCGCGGAACATGCCGACTTCGATATCGCCACCCGACGT
>JBCDHV010000098.1:0-10191 GCA_038749615.1 Bacteroidota bacterium | reverse complement strand
GCGCTGGCCTTCGCAGTAAACCGTTCTCCTGGTGCCGATGCCCTAGAGCCCTACGGAATGGAAGCCGGCGCGTACATGCTTGCCACGCTTCACCGTCCCGCAACCGTCGATGATCCTGACACACTGAGCCATGTCTTGAGTGCGCTGGCACAGCTCTCACAGCCCGTGTTGCTACCTCTTCATCCCCGAACGGCACACGCGATGCGCCGGTACGGCATCGAGGCGTCTGGCGCAGTCCGTGTCATAGAGCCGGTCGGCTATCTCGAGTTCATCGCATTGTTGAACCATGCGGCCAAGATGGTCACGGATTCTGGCGGTGTACAAAAAGAAGCCTTCTTGCTGGATTGCCCATGTGTCACAGTCCGCCCAGAGACGGAGTGGGTAGAGACTGTGGAGGCCGGCTGGAACCGCCTCGTCGATCCTACGGCACCGGACCTCGTCAACGAAATCGAGACGTTCGCGCCGCCGGTAGGCAAGCGCCCAGATGTGTATGGTACTGACGTCGCCCGGACCATGGCGCAAGCCATTCAGAACTTGATAAGTTGACAAAGGCAGAACAGCCTCAAACGTACCCTAGACTCGCTTGAGCCATAGTCCTCCGCCAGGATTCTTGAGGCAGATTGGCATCCGCTCCTGAAGTGCCTGCCTGTGGTGCACACCTATGTAATGGTTGAAGTATTCTATTTCGAAGGCCTTGTTGAATAGAAGAAACGCGTGCAGCGCGTAGATCTCATTCCAGGCACGTCCGTTCATGACCCAAGTCTCAGGGTATTCGAAGGGCCAGAACACGTCGTGAAAGTGAATAACTACGCCAGGGGCAAGAGTGGGGACGACGTGCAAAAGCAGATGGTGCAGGTCGCTCCCGGTCTTCAACACGTGAGAGGAGTCAATGAAAAGAATGTCATTCTCGCCCAGCTTAGAAAACACTTCGGGGCCAACGTGCTGAACCGGTTGCTCGATAATCGAGACCCGTTGTCTATCCGAGTCTGAAAGCAGGCTTTTCAGAAGAGTTGCGTAGGGCTCGACAAAGGTAAATTCTAAGTCGAGGAGATGGTTGTCGGCGATGTCTAGCATCGCGGCTGACGAGAAGCCGGAACCGACCTCGACGATATGCGACGGGTTCAAGCGGCGCATCATTCCGTGTAGAATCGCTACGTCACCGTACCCAAAGTTTGGGTTCTGATAGTAAAAGCGAGATCCATCCTTGCGAGTCTCAGAGAAATCGAGGCCCTCATGAAGAGCCCCCATTTCGGCCAAGACTTCCAATTGGCGCTCTACATTCAGGTTGATTCCAGGAAAAGACGTTGGCGACTGGTCGAAAATCTGCTTTGCATGCGATCGGACCCATCCAGCGTCAGGTAGCGGAGAATAAAAATGCCCTGGTGCTACGTACTCGTAAAATGCCTGGTCAGAATATTGGACTGCGTGTGAGAACCGACGCCAGATGTCTCGCCCGCGTAGCGCGCCCGGCAGCTTTTTGAGGAGCTTTTTCAAAACTAGATGCTTTAGAATTCAATCAAGGGCACGGGGAAATGCTCACAGCCTGTTTTTTGCACCGCGATTTCCTTCGTCCTGTAAGGGAAAACAGAAAATAGCTGGCCTTCCCTATAAATCCCGCAGGCTGAAAGCTCTCCCTGAGAAATGCAGATATCTACGAGGCGCAGATAGGGAGAGCCAGATCGACAGCTTATCCAAATGTCAGAACGTGAGACGCAAGAACGGGCTGGTTACTGGGGCCTCGTAGTTGCCCAGTTTGGGGCGATGCTGTACCTCGCGTTCACGGGGCCGGCCTTCGGAGAAGGGTGGGCATCCCGTTGCCTCATCGCCTTGGGTGGTGTTCTGGGCGTCTGGGCCGTTTTGACGATGGGGATTGGCCGGTTCAATGTGACGCCTGAACTCCGGCCCGATGCACGGCTCGTGACTTCAGGGCCTTACCGTTTTCTTCGGCACCCCATGTACGTAGCTGTCGTGCTCGTTGGTATGGGATGGTTGCTCGCGCGCCCGGTCTGGTCCCGGGTGTTGGCCTTTGTGGTGCTGGCCGTTGTGGTCCTCGTCAAGGCGCGAATCGAAGAACGGTTGCTATCCGAGCGCTTCTCCTGACTGCCCTGTGGCACGGGGCTCTTCTGGCCGACCTAAGTCAGTTCGCCATGGTGTTTAGTTCGGCGAGTAAGGCAGCCGCCTCGTCACGATAATCGGCGACGTTTTGGTCGAGCACGAGCTGGAGCCAACGGCTGGCTTCTGTTCGGTCGTCTTGCATCAGGTAGGCCTTGCCGGCGAAAAAGGCCGCCTCGGCCCGGTCGAATGGACCGGCAGCTTCGGCGTATGCCCGTTCGAACGAACTGGCTGCACGGGTCGCAGCATCTTGATCGTACCGAGGGAACAGGCCTAGCGTGGAGGTGGGAGCGGCCAACAAGGAGACCGTACCTTGCTCAAAAGCAGAGGCTTCGCTCTCACCACGCACTGCTGAGGCGAAGGCTGGAGCATCTGAGTCGATTGCGGCGAGGCCATAGGAAGCCGGCATCGTGGCTTGGCCGATGCCCCAGAGGCCTCCATAAACAGCGCCCAGCAAGACGGTGGCAGCTACGGCGTACCGAAGCGGCGCGAGCCACTGAATGGTGGCCTGCGCACGGGATGATTCCGGGACGGAAGACTTGGTGGTCTGCTGCATGGAGGGCAGAGACACGAGGCGCCCGTGTTGTTGGACACGAGCTTGCCATAGGCCGTCCCAGATCGGGTTTTCGTTGAGGTTGAGCAGTACCCAGTTCCGCTCCTGTGGGGTGAGGGCTGGCTCTTCATGGGGGAGCCCGGCCACTTCAGCAAACAGCCGGTCGACGAGCGATTCGTCGGGCGCAGCATGTGCGAGCTTCAGGAGCTCATCGAAACGGTGCGAGTCAAGGGAAGACGTCATGGTAGCGTATTGGGCTTCGGCAGCAGCGGTTGGTGGGGAGTGGGGCGGGTGGAACGCCCAGAGCTGGATGAGTGGACAGCCAGCGTATAGAGCAGGGAGACGGGGAGGCGTAACGCTCTTTTTCTAAGCGCTTGCGTGGAAGAGTGGTCACGTTGAAGGGCGGAAGTGTGGGGCGGTTCGTTTCCCCTCAACTCATCAACGTGACCGCTTCTCAACTCCTCAACTTTTCATACCGTCTCCGGACGGCACCGTAGAAGCGGGAGACGCGCATGCGGAGTGCGGTTTCGGTGACGCCGAGTTGATCGGCGATGATCGAATACTCTACGGGCGGGTCTTGCAGGCGCTGTTTGAGGATCGCTTGGAGTTCGGGTTTGGCGGCTTTGAGCGTAGCGAGAAGGCATCGGTACTGGAGCATTTGCTCGTCGTCCCAATCGCGCCAGCGGGTAGGTTCGGGCGCTTCGGCTTTCATGCGGCGCTCGATGACCTCGCTGAGTTCACCTTCGCGCCGCCGGCGTTTGCGGCGTTTCTGATCGTACCGGATCCACTGATTCTTGAGCAGCCGCCGGCTGTAGTGCGTGACCAAGCGCATCCGGGGCAGCGCGCGCTCGAACTCGACGAAAAAGTCGCTCGTCATCGCGTTTACGTCCGAGAGCGTCATCCAGGTCTTCTCACCGCTCTTGTGCGCGAAGTAGTTCCGTGCATTCGTGTACGCCCAGAAATCCAGCCGTTCGCGTGCATCAGCGTCGCCGGCACGGGCTTGCGCAAGCCATCCCTCGATGACCTCATCGGGCTGCGCCAGAAGCTCGCGCTCTTCCTCGGTCAGATTCAGATCAGAGAAGGCGCTCGGCATACGATAGACACGCGCTCGCGGGGTGGATTGGGCGGTAGAAGTCCGGTGCGGGCCTAGGGTAGAGCCTGGAGGTGCGGGATTCAAGGGTGGTGGCGTTGAGCAGGTAAGGCAGGGGCCGGGAGGCGCAAGAGGCGAATCCCGAGGGCCCTGCGTGGCCACTCATCGCTTCGCCTGAGCCCGCCGGTAGAGGTCGATATAGCGCTGGGCAGAGCGGGTCCAGGAGAAGTCCTCCTTCATACCGCGTACGCGCATTTCGTCCCAAACAGAGGGTTGCCTGTACAGAGTCAACGCCCGCCGAAGCGTAACAAAAAGTGCATGTGGGCTAAAATCGACGAACGAAATCCCGTTGCCGGCACCATCGAATTCGTGGAAATCCCGGACAGTGTCGGCTAGCCCGCCGGTCTTGCGCACCACAGGAACGGTTCCGTACCGGAGGCTGAACATCTGGTTCATGCCACACGGTTCGTAATTAGACGGCATGAGGAAATAGTCGCTGCCGGCGGTAATGCGGTGGGCGAGTCCTTCGTCGTAGCGAATGTTTGCGCTGACGAGATGGGGGTAGGCCCCGGCAGCCCGACGGAAAAAGTCTTCGATCCGGCGCTCTCCCGAACCCAGTACTACGAACTGGACAGGGCCGCTTTGCAGCAAGCCATCCATGATCGGAAACAACAGCTCGAAGCCTTTCTGGGACGTGAACCGCGAGACGATGCCTACCACAGGAACGCTCGGATCATACGGAAGCCCAACTTCTGCGAGGAGCGCTCGTTTGTTCGCTTCCTTTCCCTCTAGCGCATCGGCCGAGTACGTTTTGGAGATGTAGGGGTCCGTCTCCGGATTCCACACGTCCACGTCAATGCCGTTGACAACGCCTTCGAAGTCTGAAGCTCGTGCCCGCAAGAGGCCGTCGAGGCCGGCTCCGAATTCCTGGGTCATCAGTTCGTACCCGTACGTTCGGCTCACCGTCGAAACGATATCGGCGTAAGCGATGCCGGTCTTCAGGAACGAGAAGGCTCCGTCTTTCTCCAGAGCGCTGCCCGGGTAAAACGTGCCTGGGTCGAGGCCGGCTTTGCCCACGGACATGCCGGAGAACAGGCCCTGGTAGCCGATGTTATGGATCGAAAGAAGGGAGCCGGTTTTCTGGAAGAGTCGGTCCCATCCGTAGACCTCCTTCACCATGGCCGGCATCAAGGCCGTATGCCAGTCGTTGCAGTGGATGACATCTGGGCTCCACCCGTAATGCTGCATGATCCGGAAGACTGCATGCTGCAAGAAGATGAAGCGCTCGTCCTCGTCCCGGTTGGCCCCATTGTACAAGCTGGGCCGGTGGTAGTACGTCGGGCAATCGACGAAATAGATCTCGGCGTCAGACCCAGGAAGCGTGCCGTACCACGTGTAGAAGCCAACCACCTTGCCGGCAAACTCGACGGGGATATAGCCCAGGTCCTCGCAGAAGGTGAGGTTATGGTCGATGGTGTTGATGCTCCCGTAGAGCGGCATAAACACCTTGACGTGGCACCCCTCTTCCTGGAGCGCCTTCGGCAGGGAGCCGGCGACATCGGCCAAGCCGCCAGTCTTGGCATACGGGGCGCACTCACTGGACGCGAAGCAGACGTTCATGGTGGGCGGGTTGAGCAGTTGGGTTGTTGGGCGGTTAGTCGGGCTGAGGCAACCCGACCGCAGCGAGCACAGCGAGTGAACGGCTTACTTAGAATCTGGTCGCTAAGTAATGGGGGAGCATGGCGCGCCAGGTGGGCCAGTCGTGTCCCATGTCGTGTCCCCAAACGTCGAGTTCGTGAGGGATGCCCTTGCCGTGCATAATGTTCGAGATGCGGTGGCTGGCGCCCGGGTTCTCGTAAGGGCCTTGGCCGGTCACGATGTGGATGCGCTTATGACGCAATTGGTTGAGCACGTGGCCGTCCGTAAGCCGCTCCAGATAGTCGACGGGGGAGTTGAAGTAGACGTTGTCGTCGTAGTAGCCACGGGTGTACGACTTCAGGTCGTAGTCGCCGCTCATGGCGATGGTGCCGGTAAAGATGTCGGGCCGGCGGAAGAGCGTGTTGGCTGCATGGAACGCACCCAGCGATGCGCCCGTGGTGATGATCGGCGTCTCGTTGCTGGAATGCATCCGGATGAAGGGTACGACCTCTTCGGTCACGTACTCGTTGAACTGCTGGTGCCGAATGGCCTTGTCGCGCGGGTGCATCTGGTCATTCATCCAGCTCTCTCGGTTGATCGAGTTGATGGAGAACACTTTCACTTTCCCGCTATCGATGTACGGCTGTATGGCGTCGATGAGCTGAAACCGCTCGTATTCGAGATAGTCGGCGGCGGCTGTCGGAAACATCAGCAGCGCGAAGCCCCAGTGGCCATACATGGCGATTTCCATGTCTTTGTGGAGCCGGGGGGAGTACCAGGTTTGGAGGTGTCGGTGCATTCTGGGTGTGGTGTTGTACCTGCGTGGTCTGAGGAGTCTTGAGGCGTGTGAGTCTGTCTGGCTAGGCTGGGTCACCTACGAGGTCGATCAAGGCGTCAATCTTGTAGCCGGCCTCGGTGTGTGCCTCGCCAAGTGCGTCCAGCGGCGCAACGGCAGCAAGGTATCGCTTGGTCTTGGCGCGGGCGCTCTTTGCGTTCGGATCGAGTTGAGCGCTCAGTGCGGCACGGAGGCGAAGGCCGGCAAGAAGGAGATCGAACCGCTCCTTGTTGTACCAGCGAACGCCGTCGAAGGTGTTGATCTTTAAGAAAGAAACCAGCCCGGGATGATCAACGATAGCGTCTAAGTAATCGTCGGCGTCTGCGCGTTCGATGTCGGTCATGTGAAGCAGCGCCTCGGCCAAGGTAGACGCTTCGTAGGCATCGCCGCCGGCTGTTTGAGCTTCCCTGGCCTCATCTTGGACGACGCGCGCGAGGTCGAAGACTGAGTAGGCGGAGGGGGGTGGCTGGGTGGCTGGGTGGCTGGGTGGCTGGGTGGTTGACGGGTTGAGGGGCTTAAGGGCTGAGGAGCTTGGGGGTTGAGGAGTTGATGGGTCTGCAGCGTCGGGGCCGCTGCCGGCTCGGTCTTGAATCTCCTCGCCATCATCCTGATCGCCTGACACCTTCTTCTCCTGAGCCCCTAAGCCCTTAAGGTCCTCTGTCCCTGAGCCCCCTGGCTCCTCCGCTCCTGCGTCCTCCTCCACGTCGTTCGTGGCTGATTCCATGAAGGCTTCCACCGGCGCAGCAAGCGTTGCGGCGAGCAGGGCGATGCGGGGGGCATCCTCGGCTAGCGCGGCATTGAGGAGGTCGGCGTCTTTGGGTTTCAGTGTGGCCGGGAAGGTCTTCCCCCTTTTTGACTTCGTGCCGGCTGATTCCTCTTCGGGCGTCTCCGAACTGAGGGCCTCTAGAGCAAGGACCGCGTCCGTGAGAAGGGCAGACAAACCACCCAGGCCCTCTTCATCGGCGGTGAAGCCGGCTTGATCAGCGGCGTGCTCGAGGAATGACAAATAGACATCTTGCCGGGCATCGTTCTCGGACGGTTGCAACGTGACCCGGAGAGCCGCCGCGTAAGCCTCGTGCAAGGGGCGCAGCAGGTGTCCGCGTTTCGCTTCCTCCACGTCGGGAACGCCGCGTCCATGCAGTTGGGCAGCGAGTTGAGCGAGGGTGCCGGCCTGGTCGTCCTCGACGTCTCGGATGTCGAGGTAGACGCGGTAGCCGTAGCCGTTCAGGTCTTGGTGGAAGCCGTGGCGGGCGATGTCTTGAGACCGCCGGAGGTATTCGAGGCCGGCGATGGCGTCTCGGTAGATCACAAACCGGTCTGGCGCACTCGTCAGCCCTAGCCCGTCGGCGATGGACTTGCGGGTGAGCGTCTTCGTCTCGGAGCCGGCCTGCTTGGCTGCGTAGGCCGCTGAGGTCTGGATGCGGCCGGATGCGCGCTCGTAGGCATTGTTGAAGAACACCAGCGAGCGCTCGCCGCGGAATTCGTTGGAGAAGGCGTAGACGTTCTCGTTGACCCGGCCGGCCTGCTCGAAATCGTACAGGAGGAAGTGCTCTACTTCGCCGAAGAGGTAGCGGCGCTTGGCAATCGGGAATAGCTCGCGCTCGTGACGGGCAACGAGGTATGGATCGGGGTGCTCGTCGAGGTAGGCGCGGCGGTATTCCATGCCGTACTTCTCTTCGAAGCCCTCGACTTGCCCGTGGCCGAACATCGGCAGGCCGGGCATCGTGAGCATCATGAGGCAGACGCCGGTGTACTTGTCGCCTTTTCCGAACTGGATGACCGCGGTCTCTTCGTCCGGGTTGTTCATGAAGTTGACGTACCGCTTGAGGATTTCTGGATCGAACTCCAGCGTATCCTTCATCACGCTGCGGTAGCCGGCGTTGTCCTCGTCGCGCATCATGTGCATGAACGCGCTGTTGTACACCCGGTGCATGCCGAGGGTGCGGACGAAGTACCCTTCGAGCATCCAGAACGCCTCGGCCAGCAGCAGGGTGTCCGGGGCTTCGACGGCAACGCGGTCGACCAGCTCGCGCCAGAATTCTTCGGGCAGGAGCTGGTCGAAGACAGTTCTGGGGAGTGCGAACTCGCTTCGGGAGGCGACGGCCTCCGCGCTGTTGCCGGGCTCGGGGTACCACAGCCGGCGGATGTGGCGCTTGACGAGCACCATCGCGGCGTCGAACCGGATGATGGGAAACATCTTCGCCACGTTCAGGATCGTCTGCGTGACGACTTCTCGTACCTCGGCCTTGAGGTAGTCGAGTTGCGCCGTGTCATTCCACGGCATGCCCGTGCCGTCGTTGCCGTGGTAGATGTAGTGCGTGCGTCCGGTCTCAAAATCCGTTCGCTTGAAGACGACGGCCGCGTCGGTTTGATCGTAGTAATGATCTTCGAGCCAGATGCCGTAGCGCGGATCGTCGGACAGGTTTTCGCTGCGGAATTGGTAATTCGGGTAGGGCGGTTGGTACGAATGGACGAACCACTCCGGGTGCTCCTTCACCCAGATCGAGTCGATCGCTGTGTGGTTAGGCACCATGTCGCTGGCGAGCCGGACGCCGCGTTCCTTGGCGCGGTCGCGCAGGTCTTCGTAGGCCGCGTAGCCACCGAGCCGGTCCGCGATGCGGTATTCGTCGAGCGAATAGGCGCTCGATTCTGCTTCGGGGTTGCCCCGCCGGCGCTTGATTTCCTTCGACGCAAAGCTCCGCTCCCAGATGCCGATTAGCCAGAGCGCTGTGATGCCCCACTCGGCGAGTTGGTCGAGCTCCTCGTCTGGGATCTGATCGAGCGTTTCGATGGGACGTTCGTACCGCTTCGAGAGCTGATCGAGCCAGACGAGGGTGCTCTTGGCGATCATCACCACGTTCGGCATCCAGTCGAGGTCTTCGCTGTACGCCTCGGGCTCGTCGTACACTTCCGGCTCCCGGAACGTCGGCGGTTCGGCAAATCCGAAGCCGCCCCATTGGCCATCGCCACCTGTTTCGGGCACGGCCGCCTCGGTCGTTTCCGTTCCGCCTTTCCAGCGCAGAAACGACTCGACTTGCGCTCGCTCTTCTTCTTGCTGAAAGCCGGCGCTGAGATCGATCTTCGATAGAAACGGCGAGAACGCCGGATCCTCCTCAAGTCCCCAGGAGCGTTGGACATACGCGAGTTGGTCGAACACCGAATCCGGCGCTTCTCGGGCCGGCTCCATGAGCAGATCGAGCAAGCTCACCTTCGGAGCAGACACGCGAGACGGCACGACCGGATTGGCCGGGTCAGCCGTGCCGGAAAAAAACGTTTCGAGCCGCTCGACGATGGGGAGGTACGCGGTGGTGAGGCGTAAGTCCTCGTCAGAGAATAGGTCGGATACGTTTTGGAGGGCTGGGTTTTGGTTGGCGAGCCAGACCAGCAGCAGTTCCTCGAGCGCGATTACCCGGTTCGGAAAGCCGCCTGTCGACCGGCCGAGGTAGTCCTGAACAGACACCTGATTGCGGTAAACGGCCGGCGGCGGAAATTCTTCGAGAAACGCTTCGAGGGTCGCATCGACGGCTTCCGCCCCGATCTGCGCGTCGAGATCGGCGAGGGCGTCCAGGATGACCGTCGGGTTGACCTCGCGCCGGTAGCGGTTGATCGTGCCGTGCAGGATCTCGTGGATGAGGCCGATGGCGTTCAGCTCAGCCGGCGAAAGCTCCGTGCCGGCATCCTGCAACGCTGCGGCCAGCCGGCGTGCAGCGAGAAAGTCAGCAAAGATGACCCGGCCGTTGGTCGAGAACAGGTCGGCATCGAGGTTGGCAAGATCGCGTACGCGCCGGCGTACGTGGAGGTGGAAGCGCATGTGGGACGGGCAAAAGGCGCGGAAAAGCGGGAGGCCTAAAGATACGCGAATCCGCGGTTTCCGGCAGGGTTCCGGGGAGGCTGGAGACCGCGACGGTCTTTGGGGAGTGGTTGGCTCCGAGGGTGTTGCGGGGTCGGCACGGGTCAGCGTTG
>JBCDHV010000097.1:0-10226 GCA_038749615.1 Bacteroidota bacterium | reverse complement strand
CGGCGAGCTGACGGGTCACGAGGCCGTGGACCAGCGCGTGATAGGCTTCTTCGTAGGATGTAAACGTATCGAGCGGCCAAGGATCCGAGTCGGCCGCGGTGAATCCGTCAAGGGTCGACGGCGCGAAGTCTGGCCACTGGGAAGCCGGCTCGGCCCAGTGCTCATCGAACGTCACGGTCTTGTAGGTATCCGATGCTCGCTCGAAGTGCGCAGCCAACCGCTCGGTCTGGTGCGCGTGTTCGTTGCCTAGGAACAGCCGTGCAGCCTTGACGGGCTGGCCCTCCGGGGAGAGGTAGCACAGCACGTCCTGCGCCAACTCGGCCGGCGTCAGAGGGTCCGTACTGAATGGGTTGAGCGCGATGCTCCACGTTCCTGTCGAGAGCAGCACGAACGGCTCGTGGCCGAAGGCGCGGAGGTACGGGACGAGCGCGGCCGAGCTGTCGTGCACGCCAGGACCGACGCGGACGCCGTCCACGTCGACATGGGAGGCCGTGGGCACGCGGCGAGGAAAGCGACTGGCGATTCCTTCAGCGTGCACCCAGCCGGCGTAGTCCATCGACTCGAAGTCCCAGAGCATCGTGTGGCAGCCTAGACTCGTCAGCTCGTCGGCCGGCGGATGGCCGAGGCGGTAGGCGAGGTACTGAGGCAGGTGCAGACTCACCGAAACCTCGCTGAACCGGTCTAGGTGAGCCGTGCCGAGCCAGTAGAGCTGCAGCCCGCTGTTGAGCATGCCCATCCACGGCGAGGCCGTCCGGACAGCAATGTGCTCCTTCGGTCCATGCGTTTCCAGAAACGCATGCTCGATATCGGCTGGCAGCGGCTTCAGGTAATCGTACAGCGGCAGCACGGGCTCACCTCCGACTCCGAGGTGCACGAAGCTCGCCCCGTAGCCGGATGCGTTCATGGCGACGATGTCGAACTCGGGACGCGCTAGCACTCGGCGCTTCTCCTCGCGCAGCCACTCGTCGAGCAACGCGAGGTCGTCGCACGGATGGCCGTCTTCGTCCTCCGCGCGGGGCAGTTCCACGCTCCGCTCCTCCACAACCTCGAACGCCCCGTCGAACACCAACGTCTTCTTGTTGGTCTTGCCAACGTCAAAAACGACAGTGTGGCCGGCTGGAGAGTCGGAAGACATGGGAGTGGGGTTGCCTGACGTTCGCGTTCGGAGATCAGGGGGGATTTATGATTTGGGATTTATGATTTATGAGGAGCGGTGCGGCCCAGTTAGGTCGGCTCGCTCAGCTAGGTCTCCATCAGAACATGTTGTTCAGCGGGAGCAAACCTTCATAAATCATAAATCCCAAATCATAATTTTTTCAGCCGGCTCAGTCAGTGCCAAACACTAAACGCCAAGCACTAGACACCAACAACACTACCGCAAAAACGCCTCAGACAGGCCGCCGTCGACGCTCAGGATTTGGCCGGTGGTCTTGCCGAGCCGGCTGCTGACGAGGAGGAAAATGGCCTCGGTTTGGTCCGATGGCGTGATCGGTTGTTTGGTGAGCGTGCGGCCGGCGTAGAACTTGGCGAGCCGGCGGCGCAGGCTTTCGGTGTCCTCGCCGTTGTGCTCGATGCCGTACTTGGCCAGCGATGAGAGGACCCGATCCCGGCCGAACATGGAGCTGCCTTCAACCACCGTGGCCGGCGCGACGCCGTTGACGCGGACTCTCGGCGCGTAGGCCAGGGCGAGCTCGCGGACCAGGTGGTTTGCTGCGGCCTTGCTCGTGTCGTAGGCGAAGCTGCCGGCTTTCGGAACGACGGCGTTCACGCTCGTCGTAATTACGACCCGGCCGTCTAGATCCTGGGCTTCCCAGATAGATGCGGCTTCGTCGACGGCAAAGAAAGGACCGATGGAGTTGACCGCGAACGTGCTCTGCCACGCAGCATCGGAAATCTGCCCGTCGGCGTCTGGCGCGACGTACAGGCCAGCCGTGATCACCAGATCGTCGAGGCCGCCGTAGGCCATCAGGATGTCGTCGTAGGCGGCGCGGATCGAGGTGCGGTCGGTCATGTCGATGCCGGCCGAGATCACGTCGCCGGAGCCGCTGATGCCCGTGCCGGCCACGCCGATACCCATGCCGATGCGGTCGAGGTTGAGCTTGGCCGTTTCAGCCGCAGCGTCTGCCGTGAGATCGAGGGCTGCCACCACGGCGCCTTCGTCGATCAATCGGGCCGCTACGTCGCGGCCGATGCCGGAGCCGGCACCAACTACCGCCACGATGCGGCGCGACAACTCGCGCTCTTTCGGCATACGCTGCAACTTGGCCTCTTCGAGCCGCCAGTATTCGATATCGAATGCTTCCTGCCGGTCGATGGCCGTGTACTCGGACACCGACTCCGCCCCGCGCATCACGCCGATGGCCGCCGTATAAAACTCCGCCACCACGCGCGACTCGCTCTTGGTCTTGCCCCACGCGATCATCCCGACGCCGGGAATCAGCACGACGGTTGGGATCGACACGCGCATGGCGGGGGAGTCCGGGTGCTTGTGGGCCTCGTAGTAGGCCGCGTAATCGGCTTGGTACTGTTCGAGGCCGGCTTCCAGGAGCTGCCGGAGACCGTCGATGTCGTTGCGGTCGGGCCGCCAATCGACGAAGAGCGGCTTGATCTTGGTCCGCAGGAAGTGGTCTGGGCACGAGGTGCCGAGTTCAGCGAGCCGGGGCGCGTCGGTCGAGTTGACGAATTCGAGCACGTCCGGGCCGGCCTGTACCGTACCGATGAACCGCTTTTCCTGGCTCACCCGGCCGCGTAGCCAGGGCAACACATCGAGCAAGACTTCCCGGTGCGCGTCGTCCGGGAGGGTCTCATACTTCGCGCCACCGAAGGCGTCGTCTGCCGGCTCGTGGAGGGCGAGGTACTGCGCTGCACGGTCGATGAGCTCGAGCGAGAGGAGGTAGCACGCCTTGTCGTCATGCGCCCAGTTGATGAGGCCGTGCCCACCCATCATGATGCCCTTGAGGCCCGGGTTGTCTTCGATCACTTGCTGCATGAGCAGACCGAGTTCGAAGCCAGGACGCTGCCAATCGACCCAAGCGACCTCGTCGCCGTAGATCTCTTTCGTGAGCGCCTTGCCATCCTTGGCCGTCGCGATGGCAATGCAGGCCACCGGGTGGGTGTGATCGACGAACGGATACGGCACATACGCGTGCAGCGGCGTATCGATCGAGGGAGCACGCGGGTTCAAGTTGAACGTCGTATGCGGGTAGTAGCCGACCATTTTGTCTTCGGCCAACGTCTTCGGCCCGCGTTCGCTAAAACCAGCGTAGACGCCCTGAAGCGCCATCAGCCGGTCCATGTAAAGCGAGGCGAAGTTCGCCCGCTTGGACGTCCGCAAATCGCCGCCGGAGCCCTTGACCCACAACACCTCGACCTCGTCCCCCGTCACGGGGTCGGTCTCGGTGAGTTTGGAGGACGTATTGCCGCCACCGGTATTGGTAATGCGCCAATCAGAGCCAAGGAGATTGGAGCGGTAAACGAGTCGTTCGACGGGATCGAGCGCGTCAGCGACGGCATCGTCCCAAAGATTCTGGACGTGTTTCAACGTCATTGGAGAAGTGTTCTAGGTGTGAGTGCGGTGTTTTGGTGGGGAGCGCCGGCTACAAAACACGCTTGAAGAGAGGTGCGATTCGGAAACGTCTTTTTGTTTCACATGTGGAACGACGTTTCACTTGTAAAATACACTGAAATATATGAATTTGCTGTAAGCGTTTCCGGTAATTCGGTACTCTCTGAATTCCTTGCACGGCTCCTCTGCCCTGCCTCCCACGATCTACGGGCCTTAGCCTCTTCGGGCTGCTCCAGCGCTCGGCCCCTGCTGTCCCCGACCGTCCTTTCTGCCATGCTTGCCTCTTCTTCCCTGCACGCCCACAACGCATCCCTCGCCGAAGCGCACGACGCCCGGCTGGACGCACTCGCCTCAGACCTGAGCCGGCGAGGCCGGGATGCGGAAGCCCTGATTGCCCACATCGGGGCCTTCGATGTTGCCATCCCCTCCTGGGCCCTGGGGACGGGCGGGACCCGGTTCGGGCGTTTTCCTGGAGCCGGCGAGCCTCGTGATGTCTACGAAAAGATGGAAGACGTGGCGGTCATCCATCAGCTGACCCGCGCCGCCTCGAAGGTCTCGCTCCACATTCCGTGGGACGAACCGGACGATCCGGCGTCACTCCAGCGCCACGCCGCCGATCTCGGGCTAGGCTTCGATGCCGTCAACTCGAATACCTTTCAAGACCAAGCCGGCCAAGCGCACAGCTACAAATTCGGCTCGCTCGCCCACACGGACGAGGCCGTCCGCGCCCAGGCCGTCGAGCACATTCAACACGTCATCCGGGTCGGGGAAACGCTGGGGAGCGATTCGATCACCGTCTGGCTGTCCGACGGCACGAACTACCCTGGCCAGGCCAGCTTGCGTGGCCAATTCGAGCGCGTACTCGACGGGCTGAAGCAGGTGTATGCCACGCTGCCCGATGCCTGGCGGCTCTTCACCGAACACAAGCCGTACGAGCCGGCGTTTTACTCGACCGTCGTGCAAGACTGGGGTACGTCGTACGCGCTCGCCTCGGCTCTGGGAGACCGTGCGTCCTGCCTGGTTGACCTCGGGCACCACTTGCCGAACACGAACATCGAACTCGTCGTGGCCCGGCTCCTCTCGCTCGGCAAACTCGGCGGCTTTCATTTCAACGACTCGAAGTACGGCGACGATGACCTGACCACTGGCTCGATCCAACCGTACCGGCTCTTCCTCGTTTTCAACGAACTCGTGGACGCGGCCGACGCCGGCCTGGACGGCTTCGACCCGGCCTACATGATCGACCAGAGCCATAACGTCAAAGACCCGATCGAGGCGCTTCTGCAGAGCGTCGACGCCCTGCAACACGCCTACGCCCAGGCCTTGCTCGTCGACCGGCCGGCCCTTGACGCCTTCCAGCGGGCCAACGATGTCTTGATGGCCGAGCGCACGTTGCAGTCGGCCTTCCGCACCGACGTCGGCCCGCTCGTCGCCGAAGCCCGCCGCCGCGCCGGCGGTGCCCTCGACCCCCTAGCCTCGTTCCGGTCTGCCGGCTACCGCCCTGCCCTCGCCGAACGCCGCGCCGGCAGCGGTGCTTACGTGCCCCCGCAAAGCCTTTGATGGCTCTCGGTGAGCAGTTGGGCGGGACGCTCGCTGCGCTTACTGTGGGCTTTCCCTACGGGCTCCCCTGCCCAACCATCCAGCTACCCAACGGCCCAACCCCATGCGCTTCCTCAATGCGTACGATTACTTGATCGTCGCGGCGTACCTCCTGGTGGTGGTAGGCGTGGGGGGGTACGTGTCGCGCTTCAACAAGAAGACGGACGATTACTTCAAGGGCGGCGGGCGTGTGCCGTGGGGGCTGGCGATGGTCAGCCTGTTCGTCTCGGGCTTTTCGGCCTTCATGTTCGTGGGGGCTGCCGGCGTGACGTACACCAACGGCGGCGGGGCCCTCGTGCTGTACACGCTTGCCGGCCCGTGCTACCTGCTCGGCTACTTTGTGTACGGCCCCCTCTGGCGGCGGACGCGCATCGATACGCCGATGCAGTTTCTCAACCGCCGCTACTCGGCCAGCACGACGTATTTCTACACGCTGCTCGCCGTAGTACCGAACGTGTTGATCCTCGGCATCATGATCTACACGCTCTGCATCTTCATCTCGACGGCGCTGGGCTTCAACGATCTCTCGTTCGCGGTCGCCGGCCTCACGCTGACAGGCTTCCAGGTGACCCTCCTGGTGACGGGAGCGGTGATGGTGTTCTACACGATGGTGGGCGGGCTATGGGCCGTCGTGGTATCCGATTCGCTGCAGTTCGTCATCCTGCTCATTTTCACGGTCATCATGCTGCCGGTAGCGTTCGCCTACCTCGGCGAGGGCGATCCCTGGGCCGGCTTCGAGCGGCTCGCCAACGAAGCGCCGGCCGGCTACTTTGATGTCAGCATCAGCGACCAAGTCCCCATTTTCTGGGTCGCCTACTTCTTCAACCTGATCCTGGGCTACAACGTCAACTGGCATATCGCCCAACGCTACTACAGCGTGCCCAGCGAGCGTGACACCCGGAAGATGGCGCTCTGGTGCGCCGGCCTCAGCGTGATTCTGCCGCTGATGTGGATCACGCCCGTCATGACGGTGCCGCTGATCTACCCGGACATCGCGGCGGTCTGGCCAGACTTCGCAAAACCAGCAGAGACCGCCTACGTCACCCTCGCGATGACGGTGCTGCCACACGGCATGTTGGGCCTGATGGTTGCCGCGATCTTTGCCGCCACGATGAGTTCGGCGGACACGACGTTCAACTGGCTGGCCGCGGTGCTCACCAAAGATGTCTACGTGCCGGTCAGCGAACGCCTCCGGGGGCAGATGCCGAGCGAGCGCGTGCAGTTGCTTTTTGGCAAGGCGAGCGTGGCCGTGATGGGCGTCATCGCGATCTGGATGGCGCTGAACATGGACCGGTTCGGCGGGGCGTTCGATGTGTACTTGCGGGCGGATTCGCTCTACAAGCCGGCGATGTTCGTGCCGGTCATCCTCGGGCTCGTGGTCACACGCACGCCGTGGTGGAGCGGGATTGCAGCACTTGCGGCTGGCGTTTCATCCATTCTTGTGGTCGGCCTTGTCGTCAACATCCAGCAAGGCATTCCACTCACGTTCGGTGGACTCTTCTCGCAAATCAACGTCGCGCCGTTTGGCATCGAGATGGGGCGGTACGAGGTCAACACGATCGTCGGGGCCGGCACGAGTGCGCTCGTATTTTTCGGCTCGATGCTGCTCAACCGCCGGCCGGAGCCGTTCCGGTCCCGCATCGAAGCGCTGGAGCACGACCTTGCCACGCCGGCGCTCGACCCAGGCGGCCCGCGCGATTTCCGCGGCCTCAAGGCCTACCGCCTCACGGGCTGGCTCACCATCGGAGCCGGCGCGCTGCTGCTCGTCCTCTCGCCACTGCTCGGGCTGCTCAACGCTGTGGCCGGCGTGCTGGCCGTCGGCATGGGTGCCGGCTTGCTCTACGTCACCCGCACCGCCGCCCCCGAACCCGAGGCGACGTCGTCATGATCGACCCCGGTTCGCGTATCCGAAAACGAAGGCGGCATCCCGTTTGGCATTCCCCAAAACGAAGCGGCATCCCGTTTGGCATTCCCCAAAACGAAGGCGGCATCCCGTTTGGCATTCCCCAAAACGAAGGCGCAACCCCGTAAAGACGTTGCATGCAACGTCTCTACAGCGCCCCAATCGACCGCATCGGCATTCCCCGTATCACCCCGATCAACCGCATAAACCTCTCCTCCATGAACCGTCGTCATGTGCTTCGAACGTTTGCTTCTTTGGGGCCGGCTGTGCTGGCTGGGCCGTCGCTGCTCGCGCGGTTGGCTGGCGGACGCGGGCCGGCATCGACCGGACTGTATCTGGATGACGCCGTCGTGGCGCGGGCGCGGGCGAACGCGGCGTCGGGCCTGCTTCAACCGATGTTTGCCGATCTCAAGGCCGAGGTGGATAGCTGGCCGGCCACGCTGGAGACCTTCAAGGCGTCCGGCGATTTGCTCTCCGATTACAGCCGGATGATGCAAGCGATGGACAAGGCGAGCGTCGTTGCGCTGATCGATGGGGACGAGCGGGCCATCGAGTTCGTGCACGCTGGCATTGAGCACATGCTGTCGCTGCCGCACTGGGATTATTTCATCGATGCGGAAGGGAAAGTGCTCGGCATCATGCGCTCTTCTGCCGCCACCGCCACGTCCACGCTGGCCATGGAAGCCATGCGCGTAGCCGGCCGGCCCCTCGACGAAGCCCGGTTGCTGGCCGACATCGCGGAGAAGGGCGCGCTGCCCTGCTACCATGCGATTCACGACATGGACCACCCGTCGACCGCCCACGGTTGGAGCGTGATGGACGGCTACGAGGATGTCTACATGTACGACATGCGGCGGTGGCCCTACGTCTTTTCCGACATCAACCTGCGGGCCGTCCCGACGATGGGTCTCGGTCTCGGAGCCTTAGCGACGCTGGACACCGATCCGCGGGCTGAGGCGTGGCTCGACGTGGCCATCGCGAGCGCCCAGCACTTCCTCCGGCTCTTCCAGCCCGAAGGCTCCTACGACGAAGGCCTCTCCTACCTCGACTATGGCCTCCGCACCGTCCTCCAGTTCTGCGAAGCCTACGACCGCATTCGGGGGGATGTGGACTGGACGGACGATCTCCCGATTGCCGCCGTCGCCGAGCACATCGCCGTGATGCAACTCGGCCGGCGCAACGACGATGGGCATCCCGACACCGTGAACTTCAGCGATGCCGGCCGCAGCACGAGCATCGCCGTTCCGTCGTGGCTCGCCAAGCATGGAAGCGACGCACTGGCGCAGTACAACGCGATCCAATTCAGCCAGCCGCGCTACCCCATCGATTTCCTGTGGTTCGACCGAGACCGTCCGTCGGCACCTCCACAAGAGCGCCTGAAGAACGTCCGGATGGATCTTGACTGGGTGGTCGTGCGCACGGGTTGGGACGAGCAGGACACGATGCTGGCGTTTCGAGGGGGCGAGCCGGCCAACCACGAACACGCCGACCGCAACAGCTTCATCCTCAAAGCTCACGGCGAACGCCTGCTCACCGATCCGTTTGGCGCTTCCTACGATCCTCGCCGGCCGCACTGGCTTCTGCGCGAGTCGAAGGCCCATAACACCGTCGTCGTTGGCGGGCAAGGACAGCCCTACAACGATGGCGACGAAGGCACGAACGCCGGCACCGCACGCGCCGAGATCACGCGCTACGTAGACCGAGGCGACATCGTCTGGTGGACCAGCGATGCCACACATTCCTACCTGCCGAGCTACGACGACACCCTGAGCGTCCGCCGCACCATGATCTTCGCTAAGCCCAACCTCGTGCTAGTCTTCGACGAGGCCGACCTCCGCAATCCCGGCGCGTTCGAGGTTCGCTTTCATCCGGATAACCGCGATGGCGAGGCCGGCATCGACGTATCTCCCAACGGCTTCGTGATCCGCCGGCCCCAGGCCATCCTCACAGCGACGGTCCACGAACACGACGGCGACCTCAACGTGGCTCAAACCGCCCTCGAGTTGCCCGAGGAGTACGGGGCGTTCCCTTACGCTGCAGTCGCCCGGCCAGACGCGCGCAGGCACCGCGTGCTTACAGTGATGACAACACAACCAACCGAGGGCAGCGCTGAGGCCTCACCGGTCGTCGAGCGCACCGAAACCGGTTGGACGGTGACGCGCTCGGGGCAGCAGATCACGATCGACGCGAGCGGGCTGCGGCCCGACGTACGCTGGAGGCCGGCATGAGTGAGTCCCTGACCTGGGGCGCGTACGAGCGGCTCCGCCCCGACCAGATCGAGCACATCCGCGCACAGACCCCGCTGGCCTTGGTGCCGTGGGGCGCATTGGAGTGGCACAGCTACCACCTTCCGATTGGCCACGACAGCCTGAAGGCTCACGCCCTGTGCCATCGGCTTGCCGAGCGAACGGGCGGCGTCGTTCTGCCGCCTGTCTACGCCGCAACCGACACGATCAAGCCGTTCAAAGGCTTTCCGCACAGCATCGAGCACGCCGAGGCGCTCGTCGAGCAGCTCGCCGTGTCCTTGATGCGGCAGTTGATCGAGGAGCAGTTTCAGGTGGTCGTGGTGGTGACGGGCCATGCCGGCGGCGCGCACGTCGATGCGCTAAAACGTGCCGCAGAGACCGTGCAAGATGAGCATCCAGAGTGCATCGTCCGGGCCTTTCCCGACTTCGAACACTGCGATCCCGAGGTGCTGCCGGCCAACCATGCCGCGTTTGGCGAAACCGCCCTGCAACTCGCCCTCGACCCCGGCCCGGTAGAACTCGCCCGTCTCCCCGCCGGCGATCCGCCCACGCTCGATGACGACGGCGTCTGGGGCGACGATCCACGCACGGCCACCCCAGAAGCCGGCGAACACCTCGTCCAACATTTCGTCGACCGCACAGCCACAGCGATCGACTCCTGGATTACCCAACTGGCCAACCGCCCAACCACCCAACCATGAACCCAATCGCCCTCGGGACCTGGGCCTTCGCCTCACAGATTTACGGCGACGTGCCGGCACAGGACGCCCATGACACCGTCCGCTACGCCCTCGATCACGGCGTGACGACGTTCGATACGGCTCCGCTCTACGGCTCGAAAACCGAAGACGGCATTTCGGAACGTATCCTCGCCGATGCGCTCGGAGACGCGCTCGACCGTGTCACGATTTCG
>JBCDHV010000096.1:0-10253 GCA_038749615.1 Bacteroidota bacterium | reverse complement strand
GGAATTATGATTTGGGATTTATGATTTATGAGAAGCGGTAGGGTCAGTTGGATCGGTCCGTATGGCCCAGTTCTCTGTCAAACTGCTTTGTTTCTGGTCGGTGAGTGGATCACTGTGCTTTTCCTCTGGCACACCCCTCGCAAAAACTCATAAATCATAAATCCCAAATCATAATTCCGAACCTGTTCGTTCGCACAATCACACCGTCGGCTCGACGGCTGCGCGGACGCTATCCGACCCAGTCAGAGCCGAAGGCGGCCGCAGTTGCCCTTCGGAAGCAGCAACGACCGTAGCCACCGTTGCGTCTCCCGTTACGTTGACAACGGTCCGGCACATGTCCAAGATCCGGTCGACCCCCAGGATGAGCGCGATCCCAGCACTCGGCACCTGGACACTTTCCAGGATGATGACGAGCATGATGATGCCGGCACTCGGCACGGCTGCCGTCCCGATGCTCGCCAGAACGGCTGTCAGGACGATGGTGAGCTGAGCGCTCAAATCGAGCCCCAGCCCGAGCGCCTGCGCAATGAACACCGCAGCGATCGCTTGGTAGAGCGCTGTGCCATCCATGTTGATCGTCGCGCCCAGCGGCAACACGAACGAAGAGACTTCTTCCGAAACGCCGAGTTTTTCCTCGCATCGTTCCATCGTGACCGGCAGCGTGGCACCGCTCGAACTCGTCGAGAACGCCACGAGTTGCGCCGGACCGATGCCGGAGAAGAACTGCTTCAGTTTCATCGGCGACAGGAGGCGCAGGAGCAACGGGTAGGTCCCCAGGCCGTGCAGGGCCAAGCCGGCAAGCACCGCCAGACAGTACACCCCCAGCGCGTTCAATAATCGGATGACCCTGCTTGGATCATCGCCGGCTATGCTCACGATGGTGTCGGCCATGAGAGCAAATACGCCGATGGGAGCCATCAACATGATGATGTCGACCAGCCGAATCACGACATCGTTCAACCCTTCGAAAAAGCCAAGTAAGGGTTTGGCCTTCTCCGGATCGATCTGGATGATGCCGATGCCCAGGAAGATGGCAAAGAACACCACCTGGAGCATGTTGCGGTTGCTGCCGGCCGACGAGAAGAAGTTCTCCGGCACCATGTCCACGAGCGGCTGTAGCGGCCCTCGATCCCGCGCGCCGGCGGCCTGCTCCTGCCGCGCTGCGGTGTCGCTTTCGTACGTCTCCTGAAGCTCCATCCGCACGTCTTCCGGGACAAACCGGCCCGGCTGGATGAGGTTGACCGTGACCAGGCCGATGGTAACGGCGACGGTCGTCGTGCCGAGGTAGATCGCGATGGTCTTCCCCCCGATGCGTGACAACTTCCGCAAATCCGCCAACGAAGCGACCCCCGTGACAAGCGAGGCGATCACCAGCGGCACCGCGATCAGCTTGAGCAAGTTGATAAAGATCGTACCGAACGGCGCGATCCAGTCACTCGTGAAGCCTCCCAGCCCGACCTGCGATGCAAAGATCCCAAACACGAGGCCGAGCACGAGCCCGATGATAATCTGCCAGTGAAGCTTCAAAACGGTAGAGGTTAAGGGTGGTTTGGGATTGGCTTGCCGGTCTCGTAAGGCGATGCTGGTGAATTATGATGCTGGGGAATTATGATTTGGGATTTATGATTTATGAGTAGCGGTGAGGTTCGGAGCTAAGTCGGTACGCCGAGCTTGGTCTCGATCAGACCGACTCGCCCAGAACGAACGCCATCTCGTCGGAAAAACCCCTTCATAAATCCCAAATCATAAATCCCAAATCATACTTCCAACTCACCGCAACACGTAGCCGGCGAGTGCGAGTATCGCGCCAGACAGCGTGCAAATCAAATTGACGGCATCATTGTCGATCCAGCGGTAGCCTCGGGCGATGCGCCCCATGCGCGGTGGGGCTTCGATGTAGGCCTGCGCCTGCTCGTCCCAGTAGAGGGCCTGAACCGTTGCCCCCGCCAAACTGTCGATCAGACCGCCGGCGACCCCACTGCCCACAACGAGCAACAGCGACCAGCCGACGCCCAGGTCCGACACGGCCTGCCATCCGACGAGTGCTGCCGCTATCCAAACACTGAGCGCACCAGCCACGCCGCCTAGCGTGCCGGCCAGCGAGATCCCGCCTGAGCGGCCCGGCTCCAGCACCCGGAACGTCGTCACACTTCGCGTTCGCCCCTGAACGGCCGTGCCGATTTCAGTCGACCACGTATCTGCAGCGGCAGCGGCGAAAGCAGCCAGGTACATCCAGTAGAAGGCGGTATGGGGGACGAAGACGTAGAGAATCAGTGCCGCCCACGCGATGCCACCGTTGGCGTACACCTGGCCGGCATCGCGGCGGCTCCCTTTCGTTTGTTTTGCTTCCAGCCGCTGTTTGGCTCCCTTTCGCCACTTCGAGAGCAAACTCGACCCGAAAAAATAGACCATGCCAGGGACCGTCCACATCAAGCCACCGAGACCGAGCACGGAAAACGCCAGCAAGCCGGCAGCAAACGCACCGGACAAATCCAAGAACCGAAGCGCGTACGCAAGCGACGCAAAGGCCAGCGCCACGGCAGACGAGACCAGCAGCCAGTCCGCTGCTGCCGGGTGTGTGTCGGCGTAGTGCAGCACCACCAGCACGCAGAGGACGACGAAGAAGTTGTCCCACCCCCTCGTACCCAAGCCTTCGACGATGGCCGCCGTCACGGCTACCGCAGCCGACGCAGCGAGAACCATCTCAGATGCCCAACCGAGCCCGTGCCATAGCACGTGCGCCTGCAAGCCGGCCCAGCAGGCTGCAAAGGCGACGACGGCAAACGTCAACGTTCCCGCCCACGACTTCACCTCGTGCCCGATCCGGTACAGCTTCGGCCGGCGCAGCGACATCCCGACGAGCGAGGCCGCTGGATCCGCAAGCCCCATGACCGCGAAGGCTGCCGTGAGCGCGAACGTCCGTTCCGCGTCGATGAACCACGTCAGGAACAGCGCCGCCATGAGCGCCAACGGGAACGTCACCGTCCCCCAGCTTCGCCGGCGGATGGCGTGCATCCCCTTGAACCACATGCGCCGAACGGCGACGATATTGAGCAGGGCAAACCCAGCGGCCAGCAGCAGAATTGGCTCGGGCCGTTCGAACAACCAGGGCGTCGCCGCTACCCAGAGGCCAACGAGCGCATGCACGATGCGCCGGACCGTCTCAGAGCGCCACCGCAACCACGCCCGCATCCCCTCTGCCATCCCAACCAGCGCCGCCAAGCCGGCAGCCGAAGCGATAAAGACGGGAAGATCAGGCAAGGAGTTGGGGGAATGGGTGCTTTGGTTGAGCCAAGCGGCTCCAGAATTATGATTTGGGATTTATGATTTATGAGTTTTTGCGAAGGCCGTGCTAGGAAAGCATCGTAGATCCCAAATAAGCTATGAGGAGAGACAGTCAGACAGAGACCAAACTGTACGGACCAGTTCAACTGGAACTCACCGTTCCTCATAAATCATAAATCCCAAATCATACATACCCCGGCGCGGCGCGCCGAGCCGCCCCCCTATTGCGTGAGCACGACCTTGCGTGTGACCACGCGGTCGGGCGTTTCAAGCACGAGCAGGTACGTTCCGCTCGCTGCCGAAGCCGGCGCCCATTTGGCCTGATGCCGCCCAGCCGAGAGCGTACCCTCGACGAGCCGTTCGAGCCGGCGGCCGGCCGTGTCGTACACGGTCAGCTTCACCTTCGCCGGCTGATCCAGCACGAAGCCCACGGTGGTCTCGCTTTGGAACGGGTTCGGGTAGGCGGCTTCGAGGAAAGCCACGTCCGGCACCTCCTCGCTCTCGGAAGAAACCGGCGCGTTGGGCTGAATCTCCAGGTTGTCAATCACCCAGCCGTAGCCGTTCGACACGTTGTCGGAGAAAAGGCGGAACCGGATGAAGATCTCATCGCCCGGCTGGAAGAAGTCGAGCAGATCGACTTGGTGCGGCTCGAAGTCAGCCGGCTCCGGGACGCCGTTCGGGAAGAGATCTTCCCAGCGCGACGAGAATCGTGCATCGTACGGCTCCACGATCGGCATCCACTCAAGCCCGTCTACCGAGGCTTCCACGGTCACGTAGTCGCGGAATCCTGGCTGGTCTGGCGTAAAGCCGTCGAGCCCTGGTTCCACGATGGCGGCATCCACGTAGCTCAAGGTCGCTTCCTGGGCGGCCACGCGGATCGGCACTCTGAGTGCAAACGTGAACTCGGCGTTCAACGGGTACGGATGCGAGGAGTGCAAGCCCCCACCTTCGACGCCACCGAGACCAATCCGGCCAGGGTTGTAGGAAAAGCCCGTACCGTTGAAGTCGTTGATACTCGCCGACGAGTTGAAGTCGTTGGTGTAGCTGCTCTGCGCAGCGACCGTCTCAAAGACCCGAACCGTGACAGGTTGCGACGGATACTCGCGGCCTTCGAAGTACGAGCGGACTTGCACGTCGACACGCGACTGGTCACTGCCGGCCTCGTAGGGCACCGAGAGCGAGACCTCACCGGCCTCACTGCCTGCCTGGCTATCGATCAGTTCCCCGTCGACGAAGACGGCTGTCGAGTCGAACGCCGAGTAGAAGGTCAGGTCCAACTGCAGGTTGCCTGAGGCATTGTAGTTGGCGTCCGTCAGCCGAGGCATCGTGGCCGCAACGGGGGGCTCGAACCCAAGCATCTCTGGGATCGATACCGACCAGATGCCCCGCCCGTGCGTGGCAGCCACGATCTCGTCGTCCACGATCTTCATGTCCCAGATGGCCACGGCCGGAATGCCGTTGTCGGCGTAGGCCCAGCTCTGCCCGCCGTCCGTCGACTCGAAGAGGCCGATTTCGGTGCCGGCCCACATCCAGTCGGGATCATGCGGCATCACGACCAGGCTGTAGGTCGCTACGTCTGGGAAACCGTTGGTGCTCTCTCCATTGACAAAGCCCGTCAGCGGCTCCCACGTCTCGCCGAAGTCCGTCGTGCGGATAATTTTGTCTTCACCGTCGATCGAGAAGAGCAGGTACGATGTCCCTTCGTCCGTCGGGTGCGTCGTCATGCCTGTGATCCGGCCAATCGAGTTGTCCAGCACGTCGACGGGATCGAAGCTCAGGCCACCGTCGCGCGAGAGAAAGAGGCGGCTCAGGAAGCTGTTCGAAGCTACGTACGTGCCGGCCCAGATCGTGAGTGGGTTGACGCGTGAAGGCGCAACCTGCCCGGTCGAACCCAGCACCCAGAGACTCGTGTCCATCTCGGCCAAGTACCAGGATGCGGCAAAGTCGTCGCTGCGCCAGATGCCTGAGGTGCCGAGTGCAAAGACGAGGTCATCGTCTCGGGTCGACTTGGCGACGCGCGTCAGGAATGGCGCATTGCCGCGCCCGGTGTCGCGAAGGCCATCGGTAGCCGACGTCCAGACGCCGCCGCCATCGGTCGAGCGCGAGATGCCATTGAACTGGCTGCTTCCGATCACGAGGTTCGGGTCGCGCCCGTTCCAGACCGTGTCGAAGCCGTCCCCACCGAGCACGAAGATCCAGGGCGATCCTGCGCCGGGGTCAGGGCGAGAGCGCCACGTGCCGTTGTCCTGCGTGCCGCCCGTGTACTCGTCACGGCCCGGGCGCTTGTCAGCGCTGTAGAATTGCGTGACGTTATACCCGTCGATGCGCATCCGCCACGAGTTGCCCCCATCGTTCGAGATCCCCACGCCGCCGTCATTCGTGTTGAGGATGCGGAACGTCCGGGCGTCCTGGTCTACATCAAAGACGTACAGCCCGTGGTGGTCGACGTGCACGGCGCCCTGCCCCGTAATCTCCTCGGTGCGAGTGCGCGCGCCGGAAGAGCCAGAGACCGTCATGCGGTAAATATTCAGACCACCGACGTAGACGATCTGGCTGTCGAACGGGTGAACCGCAATCGTGTTATCGTACCAGCCCTGGCCGTTCAGCCAGTTGACATCCTCGCCGGTGGGCTGGACTTCGTGCCAGTCGGCCCCGCCGTTCTCAGACAGGTAGAGCTCGGACCCAGTGTCGCTCTCGACGGCTGCGTAAATCCAGTTCGTGTTCGAGGGTGAGACGGCGAGTTCGACGCGCCGGCCCGAGATGCTCGGAATGTCTAGCACCTCGCTCCAGGTATTTCCAGCATCGGTGGACTTGAAGATTCCCACCCGGTTGACACTGGCGTACTGGACGGAGAAGTCGGTAGGATCGGCCACGATGTGCTGCACCCAACCGCGGGCACGCGAGGTGACCGGGCCACTGAACGCGTACTGCTCGGTCCAGGACTGCCCACCGTCGGTGGTCTTGAAAATGCCGGCTCCCGTGGCCGCGACGAGCGTGTTCTCATCAGCCGGGTCGATGACCATGCGGTTGACCAGGCGGAAGTCGCGGTTGCTGCCCGTAGCTGCAAGCTGGGTCCAGCTGTTGCCGCGGTCCACAGATTTCCAGATGCCATCGCCCGAAACGGCGTCGAGGTTGCCGTAGCCTTCCCCCGTGCCGGCGTAGATCACGTCAGGATTCGACGGGGCCATGACCAGCGAGACGGTAGACAGGTTCGGCAGGTCGGGCGTCAGGTTGAACCAGTTCTGGCCGCCGTCGGTGGTTTTCCACACGCCGCCGCCGACCGAGCCGGCAAACCACGTGTTCTTGCTCGGGTCGTCTGGATCCACGACGAGCCCACGGGTTCGTCCCCCGACGTTCGAGGGGCCGCGCTCGATCCAGGGCAGCTGTAGGCCAGGCGACTTGCGCAACGCCTTGGCCCGGTTAAAGGCTTCGAGCCGATAGTTCATCTCGTACGTCGGGCCGAGTTCGCCATCAGCCGTCCGGAGATCGTAGGCGTACTCCGCAAACAAATCCGGGTGTGCCGACGGCGTGTCCGTCACCCGCCATGCAAGGGCCGGCTCCTCGGCCGAGTTTGACAGCGTCCAAAATATGCCGGCCGCTAGGGCCGCTCCCACACAGGCGGTGACAAGCACCGGTCTCAAGCTCTTCATTGGATGTCCGTTGGGTGATGTTCGTTGGAGTACAAAAATGCTATCGGCTGACCCGCTTGCCCGTACGGACATCGATCAGCTGAAAGTCGAGGGGTGGATCCGCTGCCGAGACGGTTCCCGGTGTCCGGGTGACCCGAATGTGAAAGGCGTCTTCCCAGACGGCTTCCCCCGTCACCGAACCTTTGACCGCGATGTCGCCCGTGCCAACCTCGTAGACGGCGTAGTCCCGAGCCGGCGTCGGATCGAGCGGCGTGGCTGCCGGCGCGTTGATGCACAGCAGGTACGCGCCGTCCACATTCGGCTCGCACGCGGTGCCCTCCCCCATCGACTCGATGGCCGACACACGGAGTGAATCCGCCGTAACCAGAGGCCGGTCCTGAGCCGAATCTTGGCGTGAGGCCGTACAGCCGGCTAGAAACACAGCAAAAATCACGGGAGTCGCGCGAAGCAGCGAGCGCATGTGAAGCGATGGGGTAGGCGTGGTGGACGCGGGTTGGTGGAGCAGCCGTAACGGAGAACCTCTGCGTCACAGCCGGCCGCGCACTGGGGTAGTGTGTTAAGATACTGACGGAGCAGCAATTAGTTTGGCTCTAGGTGGGTCGGTGGGGTGGTAGGACGGTGGGCGAGCGAGCCATTCAACCACTGTTCATCATACAAGTCACTCCTTCCCACCAACCCACCGATCCACCACCTAACTCTATCATCCAACCCTCCTTAAAAACTCTGCGAAGGGGTTGCGCTGGGTACCCGCTCCGGCTATCTTATCGTCCTGCAAAAAAATGGCTCACGCCGGTTTTGAGCAGAACGGTCCGGTAGTTCAGTTGGTTAGAATGCCAGCCTGTCACGTTGGAGGTCGCGGGTTCGAGTCCCGTCCGGACCGCTGGTCAAAAGCTCCTTGCTTCGCTGAAGCAGGGAGCTTTTTTCGTTGAGGGGTGGAAGCATGGTCTGGTGGATGTGTTGAGGAGTGGACGTTTTGGTCTTTTGAGTGGATGAATGATCCGTTTCGGGTATCGACTTCGCGTTTATAGCACTAGGCACGAAGGAGGCAAGCAAGAGATTCCCCTCGGTACAACTCGTGTCCCTGGGCCGGCGATGGGTGGTTTTCGCCGGCCCTTTTCTTGTTGAAGGGTTGAGGGGCAGTCAGGTAGAAGAGTTGACGTGTAACCGCTTCTCAACTTCACACTTCCCCTCTACCCCTCCTCGTGGCCACTCTTCAACGCCTCTACTTCTATGAGGCGGGACTTCAGAATCGGCGTGAGGAGCAGGAGCAGCGCCGACGTGGCCGCGATGAACAAGAACGCGCTCCGGTAGCCGGCGGACGAGGCGGCGAAGGCTCCGATGAGCGCCGCGCCGTTGAGTTGGCCCACGCTGATGAAGAGCGTCACGATGCCCTGGGCGATGGCGCGTTCGTCTTCGGCGGATTCGTTGAGGAGGATGTAGGAGAGCGTCGCGCCGAGAAGGCCGGCCAGGCCCAGGCCAATCAACACCGCGGCAATGAAATAACCGCGCTCGGTGCGCAAGTGGGCCAGGCCGAAGAAGCCGAGGGCCAACAAGAAGAAACTCACGGCAGCGACCGCACGGGAGCCGAACCGGTCGAGGATGCGGCCGGCTACCGGCGAGCCAATCGCGACGGCAATCACGATGGGCAACAGTCGAAACGATGCCTCCCTGGACGTAAGATCGAACGTCTCTCCTACGAAGCCGGCAATGAACACGAACGCGGCCTCGGCGATGCCCGCCCCCGTGGCAAACAAACACGCGAGCACAACCTGCCGCCGGCTCATCAGGCTGGGCCGTAGCATCGGGCGCGGAGAGCGCCGCTCGACCGTTACGAAGATCGGCAACAGGAGGCCGGCTCCGAGGAAGTACGGCCACGCACGCTGGAAGCTCTCGGCTAAGGCATCGGGCTGCAGCGAGTTGAGCCCGTAGGCCAAGCTCAGGAGTAATACGCCGAGTAGCAGTGCGCCTGGCCAGTCGAAGGGCCGCGGGGCATCGGGCTTCAGCGGGGGCAGCACACGCAACGCGAGCACCAGCGCGATCGGGGCCAGGACGAGGTGGACGAAAAACGGGGCTTGCCACCCGTAGCGAACCAGGATGCCGCCGAGAATCGGCCCAATCGTGAAGGCAATGCCGAAAACGGACCCGAGCAGACCCAGCATCCGGCCTCTTCGCTCCGGAGCTACGAGATCGCCGACCACGGCCGTGGCAACCGGAAAAATGCCACTCGCTGCCAAGCCTTGCATCGCGCGGCCGGCAAGCAGCATCGGAAGTGAATCAGATAGCACCACCCACACAGAGCCGGCTCCAAAGAGCACCAGACACAGCGCGTACGCGAACCGCCGGCCGCGCACGTCGGACAACGCCGCCATGAACGGCATCCCGACGAGGTTGCACAGCACGAACACGCCCAGAACCCAGGAGACGGCGCGTTGATCGATCCCTAGACCAGCCTGAATCGACGAGAGCGTGGTGGCGACGAGCGCAATGTCCAGCGCGGCCGTTAATACTCCGAGAAAGAGAACAGCAATGACCCGGCGAGACATTCGGAAGGTCGTACAGTTGGTGGGCAGGCGTGCGGACTGTCAGGATACAGCCGGCTTCCTCCAGATCCCAACCTACTCGTACGCCGCCTGGTCCATAAGATTGGTTTTTTCGACGAGTGCCTCACGGCGGTCCAGAGCTACGTGCAGTTGGCTCCGCTCGTACACTTTGTCGACTGCGTCACGGATGTCCTCCATCTTCACGCCGGCGGCCAGATCCAGCATTTGCAAGACTCGGTGGACGTAGCGTGCGCTGAGCCGTGAGGGATCTGCAATAGCGGTGACATCGAAATAGCCCTGCACATCGAGGCCAGGTGCATTGCCGAAGAAATCGGCCAACGAGACCCGCGCAGCGGAGCCTCCAACGGGCAGCGCTCCGTAGCCGAGCCCGGGTTTCAGGGGAGACGAGACCTCGCGCAGAACGATGGGCTCGCCTTCAGTTTCAAGATCGGCGGAGCCGGCCGTGGCGAGAAACCGGCGAAGCGCCTCGGCCTGGTCTGCGTCGAAGAGTTCGTTGACTTGGCCTTCCGCATAGGCCTGCTGGACCGGGTCGAGCGAGGCGTAGTTCGCGACCAGCGTGTCATAGGGCCGGCTGACCGGTGCGGTATTGTACCAGTGAATCAGAACTTCGTAGTACTCGAAGGATCCGCGCCGGAGCGTTGCGGCGCGTGTGGTTGCAGCGTAGAGCGTCATAGGGAAATAAATAAGCCGGCCCAAACGTCAGTTCCGAGGCCGGCGTAACACACAGTAAAACTATGCTTTAAAGCTAAATATGGGC
>JBCDHV010000095.1:0-10301 GCA_038749615.1 Bacteroidota bacterium | reverse complement strand
CGGCGCGAGCGAGGGCGATGATCTGGGCCTTAAACTCACTTGGATAAGGTGGTCGGTTGCGTGGCATGATGATCTCGGTTGGTCAAGTGGAAGATCGTCCACGAAACCGGGTCAACTCCACGAAGTCAACTCCCCAAACGACGACGGCAACTCGCTCAACTGGTTACCATCCAGATAGAGCATCTGAAGCGAGGTCAACTCCCCAAACCACGACGGCAACTCGCTCAACTGGTTACCATGCAGACTGAGCACCCGAAGCGAGGTTAACTCCCCAAACGACGACGGCAACTCGCTCAACTGGTTACCGCCCAGATAGAGCACCTCAAGCGAGGTCAACTCCCCAAACGACGACGGCAACTCGCGCAACCGGTTACCGTACAGATAAAGCACCTGAAGCGAGGTCAGTTCACGAAGCGCCAATGGTAATTCGGCCAGTCTCTCGTCATCGGATGCAGAAAACGAAGCACTCAAGTCCAGCGTGGTCTGGCCGGTTCTTGCGGCTTCTTCGATGAGTCGTTCGGCGCGTTCGAATGCTTTGTTGCGAGTGGGCATTGGGCGGAAGAATCGGGGGCTGTCGGTGGGGCTTGGTTGACGCAGGCCAGGAACGCATGGCGTCACTCCACAAGAATACTCCCCGCCGCACGCCCGCGCTAGACCAACCCGCCGGCTCTCCCTACCGCCGGCGCCACCACGCCCGGAGCGCGCCGCCGGCCCCGACGAGGGCGGCGCTTGCCAGAACGACGAGGTTCGCGCCCCACATGCCGATCCAGGGTTCGAGCATTTCGCGGTCGGCGAGTTTTTCGCCGTTGACCAATGTCACCCAGTAGAACAGAAACAGGCCGATCGAAAGGCCGGCGACGACCCCCAGGCCGCCTTTGCCGACGCGCAGGCCCAACGGCGCGCCGATCAGGGTGAAGAGCAGACAGGCGAACGCGATGGAGTACTTCTTGTGGACCTCGACGCGGTAGCGGTCGGCGCGGCGGTGGTTCCAGCGGGTGCTGGCGTCTACCTGATCGGCCTCGGCGCGGATGGCGCGGGCGCGGCGGACAGCCCGCTCGTACACGTCGTTTTGCTGCGTGCGCGTGAGGCCGGCGAGCACGGCCGGCTGGTCGAGCCGTAGGGTATCGTCGGTGCTGGGTTCGAGGTTCGAGGCGCCGGTATCGATGCGCTGGAAGCCTTCCATTTCCTCGCGGAGCGTGGCGAGGCGTGCGCTGGCGTCGGTGTCGAGGCTGTCGATGAGCCGGCGCATGACCGAGGTGCGCGTGGTGCGGTCGGAGCGGTTGACGGCGTCGTCTCCGCTGCGCTCGAAGAGCAAATCCGACACGTCGAGGCTGAGCCGGCTGCGGTCGAATTCAACCCGCTCGTAGCGGTCGGGGATCATCTCCAGGACGTGGCGCTCGCCGTCTTCGAGCTGGAGGTCGAGCGTCGTGCCGGCGGGGTCTGAGGTGAGCCGGCCCCGCTCGGCCGATAGCGTGATGCGCGAGCCGTTGCCGCCGGTATAATCGAAGACCGTCACGCCGTCGAGCAGCGTCCCGGAATCCGGCCCGACGCCCACGAGGTTCGGATCGGTGTCGTTGAGATCCATCGCGCGGATGCTGTAGCCGTCGAGCCCGTCGTAGAACACGCCCGGTTGCAGCGCAAATCCCGGCTTCTTGCGATGGATGTCGTGCCAGAGCGCCTTGGCATTGAAGTTCGACTCGGGCAGAATCACGTTGTTGAAATACGTCATCCCGAGCGTCACGAAGCCGGCGAGCACCACCACCGGCCACGCGAGCTGCACCACCGAGATGCCGGCGTTCTTCACCACCGTGTACGCCCCCGATTCCGCCAGCCGGCCAAACACGCTAATCACCGCCAGCAAGACCGACATCGGCACGGCCAGCACCAGCATGTAGGCCAGATTGTACGCGATGATCTCGACCATCACGCCGGCCGTCAACCCCTTCCCCACCAGATCCGGCAGCCGGCGCATCAGAAACTGCATCAACAGCAGAAACATCAGCGTCCCCAAGGCCCCAAAAAACGGCCCCGGCAGCATGCGGAGAATCATCCGATGGAGATGACGCATTTTGCGTGGTTCGTGGGTTTGTGGTCCGTTGTCTGTGGTTGTTGGTTGTGATTCGTAGGTGCTGGATGTGTAAGCTTGGCGTCAGATTCCAGCGCATGTCTCATGAACAACACATCACAACCCCACCAACCACGCACCTACAGACCACATACCTACGCACCCACCTCAGCAGCCGGTACGCCGCGCCAATCGGCCAGGGTGGCGGCGATGAGGGAGCGGACGCGTTCCTTGAGTTCGGGGACATCCTCGGCGGTCAGGCCGGTGGTCTCGACAGGCGGAAGGATGCGCAGGCGGATGTTCGGGGCCGCGCCGAACTTCCAGTCGTTTTTGGGCAGGCAATCCTGGGTGCCGTCGACGACCATCGGGAGGATGGGGACGCCAGCCTTGATGGCCACGGTAAACGCGCCGTCTTTGAACCGCTGGAGTTGCCCGGTACGCGAGCGCGTGCCTTCGGGGAAAAACATGACCGAGCTGTTCCGTTCGAGGTACCAGCGGGCTTTCTGGAGCGCGAGGACGCCACTCCGCTTGTCGCGGCGGTTGACGGGGATATCGCCGGCCCAGGTCATCACCCAGCCCACGATCGGCATCTTGAACAGCCCCTCCTTGGCGATCCACTTCATGTCCCACGGCAGCCGGCTGATGACCGGCACGTCGGCGTTCGAGAGGTGGTTGCTCACCACGACGTACGGGTGCTTCGGGTTCTCCACCTGGTACCCGTCGATGGTGACGCTCCAGGCCGGGTTGACCCGCGTGATGCACGAGCCGAGGATCCGCAGGAGCCGGCCCGTCCGGTACCGCACGGGATCGCGGTCGAAGAGCCGGGACAGCCCGATCACTGGCGTAAAGAACAGGATCAATCCAATGGTGCCGGCCCAGGAATAGACGGAAGCGAGTGCGCGCACGGTGCTGGATTCGGGGAACGAGGTCGAGATGCGCATCAAATTAGCTGCCCATCTGGTTTGTTTCCCGGCTGCGATCCGCTGGGAATTCATGATCTGTGCCAGAGGGATCATCGTACAGGGAGTGCTTCAGTCTCTACCCGATCACCAATTGCACCCCGATGAATCGATTAATCGCGGCGCTTTGCCTGCTTTTCCCGTTGATCACCACTGCCCAGGATACCGACACCCTGCCTCCGCTCATCGACCGAGCGCTATTCTTCGATGATCCGGAAATTGCCGGCGCGCAGCTCTCGCCCGACGGCCAGTTTCTGTCGTTCATCAAGCCGTACAACGATGTGCGCAACATCTGGGTCAAGCCGGCAAGCGCGCCCTTCGAAGACGCCGTGCCGGTCACGGCCGACACCACCCGGCCCATCCCTGGCTATTTCTGGAGCCGCGACGGCCGCTACATTCTCTACGTTCAGGACAAAGGCGGGGACGAGAACTTTCACGTCTATGCCGTTGACCCCAGCGAGGCGGCTGACGGCCCGCCCGAGGCGCGCAACCTGACCGACGCCGACGGGGCCCGGGCCCTCTTGCTCTCCGTACCGAAGGCGATGCCGAACACGCTGTTCGTTGGGCTCAACGACCGCGACCCGGCGTGGCACGATGTCTACAGCGTCGACCTCACGACCGGCGAGCGCACGCTCCTCCGGGAGAACACGGACAACATCTCCGGCTGGCGCTTCGATCTCGACGGCAATCTGCGCCTCGCCACGCGGACCGCCGGCGATGGATCAACTGAAATTCTGCGCGTCGATGACGATGCCTTCACGCTGATTTACTCCTGCTCGGTCTTCGAAACCTGTGGGCCCTCGCGCTTCCTGCCTGGCGGCGAGCAGGTGTACCTGCAGACGAATAAAGGCGACGACACCGACCTCATCCGCCTGGCGAAACTCGACCTCGCCACCGGCGAGACGACGCTCGTCGAATCGGATCCTGAAAACCAGGTCGATTTTGGCGGCGTGATGATCTCGGACGTCGACGAGTCGATGATCGCGACGTTTTACAACGGCGACCGGCTCCGGATTTACTTCAAGAACGCCGACTACGAGGCCGACTACAACCTCATCAAGTCGAAGCTCGGCGATGTCGACCTCAACTTCGGCTCCTCGACTGACGACGAGCGCCTCTGGCTAATCTCGGCCAACAGCGACACCGACCCCGGCGCGACGTATCTCTTCGACCGGGAGACCAAGGACCTGACGTTCCAGTACCGGCCGCGCCCGCAACTCCCGACAGAGCATCTCGCCGAGATGAAACCCGTCCGCTACACATCGGTCGATGGCCTCGAAATCCCGGCCTACCTCACCCTGCCAAAAGGCGTCGCTGCGGAGAATCTGCCGGCCATCATCTTCCCGCACGGCGGCCCGTGGGCGCGCGACTCGTGGGGCTACGATGGCTTTGCACAGTTCCTCGCCAACCGAGGGTACGCCGTCCTTCAGCCGAACTTCCGCGGCTCCACGGGCTACGGGAAAGCGTTCCTGAACGCCGGCAACAAGGAGTGGGGCGATCTCATGCAGGACGACCTCACGGCCGGCGCGGAATGGCTCGTTGAGCAAGGCATCGCCGACGGCGAACGCATCGGCATCATGGGCGGCAGCTACGGCGGCTACGCCACGCTCGCCGGCCTCGCGTTCACCCCGGATGTGTACGCCGCCGGCGTCTCGATCGTCGGGCCGTCGAACCTGATGACGCTACTCGAATCGATCCCGCCGTACTGGGAGAGCTTCCGCAACGTGTTCTACGAGCGCATGGGCGACCCGCGCACGCCGGAAGGCGAAGCCGAACTGAAGCGCCAGAGCCCGCTCTATTCCGCGGAGAAAATCACGGCCCCGCTGCTCGTCATTCAGGGCGCAAACGACCCCCGCGTGAAGCAGGCCGAGTCCGATCAGATCGTCGTGGCCATGCGTGACCTGAACCGGCCCGTCGCCTACATCGTCGCCGACGACGAAGGGCACGGCTTCCGCCGGCCAGTCAACAACATGGCAGCGATGGCAGCCTCGGAAGCCTTCCTCGCTGAGCACCTCGGTGGGCGCTTCCAGGAAGACATGCCTGATGACGTGGCTGCCCGGCTGGAAGAGCTGAAGGTCGATCCGGCATCGGTCGAGTTGCCCGAAGCCCTCGGTACCGGTCTCGAAACGGCCCCGCTCCCCACGCCTGAAGCCACCCCGACGGCCGGCACGTTCGCCTACGCGATGAACATCGACCTGAACGGCCAGACGATGACGATGGACGTGCAGCGCTCCGTCGTTGAGAACGGCGAGACCTGGATCATCACCGACAACGTGACGACCCCGATGGGGCAGGTCGTTGACGAGGCTGTGGTCGCCAAGGGGACGATGGCCCCCGTCACCCGGATGGTGTCGCAAGGCCCGATGCTGATCGAGCTGGAATACACGCCGAACGCGGTGTCCGGCACGATGACCATGAACGGCAACGCCAACCCCATCGACGCGATGCTCGAAGCGCCGGTCTTCGGGGACGGGGCCAGCATCGATGCGACGCTGGCCACGCTGCCACTTGCCGAAGGCTACGAGACCTCGTACCGCGTCTTCGATGCGCAGCAACAAAAGGTGCGGATCTTCGGCGTCAAGGTGGTGGGCATCGAGTCCGTGACGGTCCCTGCCGGCACCTACGACGCCTTCCACCTCGAAGTCACCCCCGCTGATGGCGACCCCGCCCGCGGCGTCTGGGTGAGCGTCGAAGGCCGGCACGTCGTCAAAACCACCGCCACGCTCCCTCAAATGGGCGGCGCCAAGGTGGTGTCCGAACTGGCGGAAGTGTCCATGTAGCCTCTGGATACGTGGAGCGTGGATGAGTAGTGCGTGGATGTGTGGTACGTGGTCAATTGATGACTCACGTACCACACCTCCTTCCCTACGGACCACTCACACAGACCTACATACCACACCGCACGTACTACAGACCTACGCACCACATCAAGCCGAAGGCCTGAAGACCAAGACCGGACACGGGGCGCGGCGGATGACGCGCTCGGCTACGCTGCCGATCAGAGCGTGGGAGAGTCCCGTCAGGCCGTGCGTGGGCATGATGATGAGGTCCGAGCGGCGCTCCTCGGCGATGCGGGGGATGTCGTGGAACGAGCGGCCCGTCTCGACGAGGAATTGCACCTCGACTTCGGGGCCTCCGCTGCCTTCGTAGAGCGATTTCATGTGGGCCATCGTGCGCTCGTTGAGGTCGGGGTCCATCTGGTAGAGGCTGCGAGCGGCGGGGCCATAGACCGCCGGCTGCGGCGCATCCTCGATGACGTGGACGACGTCGAGCGCGAGCCCCATCGCGGCAGCCAAGCGGCGGGCGTTGACGAGCGCCGGCTCCGTGTAGGCCGAGAAGTCGATGGGCGCTAGTACCCGGCCCGAAGGATTCGCGTTGGCCTTGGCGACGAGCACCGGGCACGGCGACGTACGGACCAACTCCTCAGCCACACTGCCGAGGAGCATCCGCCGTAGCCCCCGCCGGCCGTGCGACCCCACCACGAGAAGATCGGCTCCTTCTTTTTCGACGTATTCGCGGATGGCCGGTGCCGCAGTGACCGCCCGGAGCACGACGTTCGCATAGTCGTCCTCATCCGGAGCCTCGACTTCGCCGGCCAGCAGGGCAGCGGCGGCCTCGCGCTCGTACAAGACCTCGATGTGGAGCCGGTCCACCGTTCCGTCAAACTCGCGTGCCAAGTGCTCGGCCCACGCCACGGCGATGTCAGACGTCGAGGAATAATCCGTAGCAACAACAATCCGTTGGAAAGACAACATGGATTCCCAGGTTCGTGAGGAAGGCAGTACCGTATGCCAGCCAAGCTAGCCCCGTCGTACACGAACTCCTGTGAGGGATTGCCCCCGCCGGGCACGAGGGGTTTCCTTGATAGTGGCAAGTGAACGGGTCGCAGGTAGCAGGTGGACGAGCCACAGGTAACAGGTGATGATCTCCCCGATACTCACGTCATGGTGCAACCACCTGCTACCCGCTACCTGCCCACTCGCTACGGTCAGAAGAGCTTCCTCTTCTGACCACTTAACCATTATGTGACCGAGGCAACCTCTGAGGAGTAGCGTCGTCCATGGTGCTTCTCTCACCTCTAGGTCTATGTCATTTCTCTTGTTGCAGGCTAGCCCCAGCGTCGATTGGTTCACGCTCGTGATGGGGATTCTCGCTGGCCTCGTCTTGTTTTTGCTTGGCGTCGACAAGCTGGCTCACGGGTTCCAGATTCTCGCTGGGGATCGCCTCAAAACGTGGCTCGGCCGGTTCACTACGAATCGTTTTCGAGGGCTCGTGTCCGGGACCGTCGTCACGGCGGTGCTTGACAGTTCCTCGGTGACGATCATCATGTTGATCACGCTGGTGCACGCCGGGCTGATCACGTTCGTGCAAGCTCTCGGCGTGATTCTCGGGTCGAACATCGGCACGACAATCGGGAGCCAGATCATTGCGTTCGAGATTCACGCGTACGCGCCGATTGCCATGCTCGCCGGCTTCGGGATGTACCTGCTTGCCCCGAGCGAGCGCGTCAAAGCCATCGGCGAGGTCACCCTCGGGTTTGGGCTGCTGTTTTTTGGACTCGGGACCCTCGGCGGGGCCGTCGAGCCGCTGCGTGATTATCCGGCCTTCCTCTCGCTTATGGAGGGCCTCGGCGACCGGCCGATCATCGGTGCGCTCATCGGAGCCTTGGCAACCGTCGTGCTCCAGTCGTCGTCCGCGACGGTCGGGATTGCGATTACGATGGCGATGAGTGGCATCATGCCATTATCGTCGGGGATCGCAGTGCTGCTGGGCGCGGAAGTCGGGACAGTCGCCAACACCGTGGTGGCTACCATCGGCCGCTCCCGCGAGGCCGTGCGCGCGGCCTTGTTCCACTTCTTTTTCAACGCAACGACGGTGATCCTCGGCTTGCTGCTCGTGAATCAACTCGTCGCCTTTGCCGAGTGGTCGGCTCCGGGAGCCGGCGCGGCGCGGCAGATCGCCAACGCCCACGTCTTCTTCAACGTCGCCGGCGCACTGCTCTTCCTGCCGCTTCTGGGCCCGGCCGCCAAAGCGCTGTTGTGGTTGGTGCCGGCTTCGGATCCGGCCTCGGAGGATGCCTCTTCGGAAGACGCTTCCATCCCGGAAGAGGAAGTAGATATCGAAGAGGAGACCGCGCCTTGACGAAAGGGGTCAAGATGGCATCTCCTGGAGATGGAATCTTCTGAAGATGCCATCTCCGGAAGATCGGCTCAATCTGGCACAAACGACTCCTTCCCCTGTGCCGGCACCCACTCCTCCACCGCGTCCAGCGCGTCTACGAAGCCGGAGAGGTCGAAATCGGCTGTGAGGTAGAGGAGGCCTTTGCCGTTGCCGAGGACCCAGGCGTCGACGAGGTCCGCGTTGGTGACTACGCCAGAACTGAACGCATCGCCAGACCACATCGCGAGCGCACCGCTGCCTGGATATTGCCGCTGGGCAAGCCCTGGGCCGACGACGTAGGCATCTAGGCTCGCAAAGTCGTGCGTGCCGGCTCCACCGGCCACTGTAATTTGCTGCATGACCGCGAGGTGGTTTCGGTGCTGGACCACCACGAAGTAGGTGCCGTTTGACGCCGCCATGCTGACGAGCGTCGACCCGTCGGACGGGCTGACAGCCTTACCGGCCGAGGTCAACAACGCCGGCACTTCAGTCACGATCGTCATCGGCGGGTTCAACGGGTCACCCGTCCGGAGTTGGAGGCAGACCCAGTCGACGATGTCCGGCCGAGTGTCGAAGAAGCCGGCTGGCAGCGTCACGGGGTTGGCGCACGTGGCCGGGCTTGAGAGCGGGATCAGCCCCAGACTATTGAGCGCCGTGCTCATTACCCCGGAGCCCGTGAACGGGCCGGCGAGCAACACGGTCAGATCCAGTGTGACGATCAAGGGATCGTTCGGCCGTTCATCGGCACCCATGTAGGGAGCCGGCTGGCGCGTCTCGCCATCGATGTCGTCGGTTACTTCCGGGACCGGCAGGGCGCTCAGGAGCGGATCGCCGATGCTCGATCCAGCAAGGTGGAGATCGCCCGTTGCCGTGTTTGCGTAGGTGACATCGGTGTCGGTCGAGTTTAACGCCTTTCCGATGTTGATCTGGAACTCCAGAAGGGAGTAATCGACGCCTTCCCACTCAATGGGCTGGCCGAAGTTGGCATTGGGCCGGCTGAATGCGGTGTAATCGATTCGGGTAATCCCGCTCGCAAACTCTACGTCCAATGCACGGTTTTCGGCTTGCATGACGAGGAGGTTATTGAGAATGTCCACGCCGGCTACGCCGTCCTCGATACGCAGTCCTGTGCCGGTGGCAAACACGGAGTTGTTGTAAATCTTCAGCGCCTCTACTTCCAGCCCGAGGTTGTCGTCCTCGATGCAGATCCCACGCTTGGCCTTGAAGAAATTGTTCGCGATGAGCGGGTCGCCGGGACCACCGACAGCGGAATAGTTCGTTCCTTCGACCTGGATTCCGCATCCGAGGGCTGAGGTCGAGGCATCGATACGGACCATGTTCTTGGTCACCTCGAAATCCAGCGCCGGCGTGTGAATCCAAATGCCGGCAGCAAGCGAGTTCGCAGTAGAAAACATCGAGTTGCCCGTCACGGCAGCCTCGTTGTGATCGAAGACCACGAAGCTGATCGTCTGCCCGACGAACGTATTGCCTTCAGCGATCAAATCAGAGCTTGCCGGAGCGCCGTCGCTGTTATCACCGTCCCAGAGGTACATCCCGTACGAGCCGTTGGAGATGGTATTGTCGGTCAACGTCGTGCGGTCGAGGTCGGTGCTTGCGCTGTAGATCACGGCGCTGGAGACAGACGCTTGGCCGGCCAGCCCATCGAAGTCGCAATCGGTCACGGTCAGATCGTCCGCGTCGCCAGTCGCACGTAGCAAGGTGCCAAAGACACCGGTGCCCGTTGCATTGAAGCGGATGCGGTCGAATTCGATATAGTCCTCGTTATCGACCTGAACGACCCAGTTGTTCGCGCTGCTGGTTGCGGCATGCTGAAACGTCGGGCGAGTACCTGTGGCAGGTCCCTGGATGCGGATCGGGTTCGCCGTGGCACCTTCGTAGCGCGGGATGCCCGACAGCGTCGCGTGAACGGTGTAGGTACCCAGGCGGACGTCGAATGTCACGTCACCTTTGAGCCCGCGCCGGTTGAGGTGCGTGATGGCCTCCTCGGGGCCGGCGAAGTCAGGCGAGCTACCGCCGACGGTGTACGCTCCGCCTGCGTCGGCATCGTCGAGCGGAGGCAATGGGATCGAAGGCTCGTCCGCGCCGGCGTACGGGTT
>JBCDHV010000094.1:0-10437 GCA_038749615.1 Bacteroidota bacterium | reverse complement strand
TGCTGTTCACCACACCAGTCCTCGACGAGCCCATGCACATTTCCGGCGAGCCTTCGATCACGATCCGCGTGGCGGCAGATCAACCGGCCGTTAACCTGTCTGTGTTGCTCGTTTCGCTGCCGTGGGTCGAGGGCCGGCGGTCCTCACGCGGAGGCGTCGTCACCCGCAGCTGGGCCGATCCACAGAACGCCACCTCGCTCACGGAAAGCACACCGCTGACACCAGGCGAATTCGTCGACCTCACGTTCCCGCTCCAACCGGACGACCAGATCATCGCGGCCGGCCAGCAGTTGGGCCTCGTCATTTTCTCGAGCGACCGCGACTACACCCTCTGGCCAGACCCCGGCACCGTCCTCACCGTCGACCTCGATGCCACGAGCCTGACGCTGCCCATCGTCTCCGGAAACTAGATCGGGGATTTAACAAATCGGCAATTTGTTAAATCGGGCTTCTGCGTACCGGACGCTGCGTACCACACGCCTGCTGCTGCGCCCCGTCGGGCCGGCTGATGCGCCGGCCGTGTTTGGGATCTTCGGGGACGTGGAGCTCATGCGGTACTGGGGGCATCCGCCTCTAACCGACCGTGCGGCAGCCGACGTCTACATCAAAGACATTCACGCGTCTGCACGAGCCGGCACGCTCTATCAATGGGCCATCGCCGAACAGGAGACGCCTGACCCGCTCATTGGCACGTGTACGCTTGCCGGCGTTGATCTTCATGCTCGCGAAGCCGAACTGGGCATCGTGCTGGCACGAGCGTACCAAGGTGCCGGCTACGCTACCGAAGCGGCGGCACGTGTGATCGCCTATGGATTTCAGGCGTTTCCCCTCAACCGTATCCTCGCTGAGTGCGATCCACGCAATGCAGCGTCCATCAGCCTTCTTCGCCGGCTGGATTTTGTACCGACAGGACATACCCAAGCCGGCGATCTCATGTTCGAGCGAATCTCGGTCTGAGGTCTTCCCAACCTGTATGCAATTCTCCCGCGTAGCCGCTTACCTCTGGGCCGGCCCGAACTCGCTCATCGGGCTGATTGCGGCTGGATTAGCGATCGTCACAGGCGGGCAGACGCAGGTCGTCGAGGGCGTACTCGAAGCACATGGAGGTCTTGTAACGTGGATTTTGCGCCGGCTCTCCCCCGCCGGTACCCAAGGCTCTGTCCTCGCAATGACGCTTGGCCACGTGGTCATTGGCCAGTCGCTGGGCGCGCTCAGCCAGACCCGCACCCACGAGCGCGTCCACGTCCGCCAATACGAGCGCTGGGGCCCGCTGTTCATCCCCGCCTACGTCGCTGCCAGTCTCTGGATGCTCCTCACCGCCCGCCGGCCGTATCTGGACAACCCGTTTGAAGTCGAGGCCTATCAGGCTTATGGATAGGGTGAGAGGGAAAGAGGTTGAAGGGTGGGTTCCATCCTTATTTAGGACCTATCCGAAAAGCCCTCGCGGGCTGCGAACGGCTGCGCGAACGCTGCGCTTCGTTGCTCTGCATCGCCGTAGCTAGCGCTACGCCTGCTTCGAGCGCCTCGCTCAACGTCGGCTCGCACGTTCTCGCCTTCCGCGACGACTTTCCGGATAGGTCCTCAGTAGCGCCCGGCTCCAGGGTTGCATCCCCACCACTCAACCATTCCCCCTCTCCACCTATCCACCAGAATCCAGCATGCGGATTTGCCGTGTCGTTGGCAGGATGCGGAGTTCGGCCTCGCTGGTTTGGCCCGGGGATACGGTGATGATGGTGGGCGGATCGGTGTAGGCGTGGTTGGCGGGGGCGCGGTAGGAGCGGACCGTCAGGGTATACGTGCCCGGCGGCAGTTCGTTGAACGTGAACCGGCCATCGGGATCGCTGTACTGCCGCTGGACGAAGTCGGCATTGTTGATTTCGATGAGAGCCCGGAGGCCACCGGCCGGAACAGGATCGGCACCGCGCATCTGGGCGATGGCACTTTCGTGCTGGTACAGCACCACCCGGCCCGTAATCTGGGCAGCCTGCGAGACACCGATACTGAGTTCGACGGTCTTCTGGCCCGGCTCGAACTGCACTTCGAGCGGCATCGGTTGATCGGTGATCCGGTCGAAGCCGATGCTCTTGCGGTCGATCACCACGTAGTAGGGGCCTTCGCCGGTCGCCTTGAATTCGAACGACCCGTCATTCCCGGTCACCCGAACGTCGTCGCCGATGTACACGAGGGCGTTGCGGACGGGCGCGTTCGTTTGCACGTCGTGGAACCGGCCACGGATGGTCCGCCGGGCCACGTTCACGATGACGGGAAGCTCGAACGGAACCCGGTAGCTGAACCGAAACGCATGGACTGTTCCGCCAAACGAGCTAGCATCGATCCGTGTGCTCGCAAGCCGGAGCCGGTGCCCGCGCCATACGCGTTGCTCCAGGGACGCCGTCGCGTAGGTGTACCGCGCGTCGGTCAAGCTTCGGTCTTGGCTGGAGGTGACGTTCAGCGAGAAGCGCGTCCACTGCCGGATGTTGAGGCTTGCAAACAGAGATGTCACGCTCAACTGTTCGCGTGCGGCCAGATAAATCGTCCGTCCCGTTCGGTCCTGATACGCGGCACCGAGCGAGAATGGCCCGAGCGTCGAGCCCAGACCCACACGATAGCGGAGATACCGACCTTCGGACTCGTCGATTCCAGTCGCCACACCAGTTTGCAGCCGGCCATCGATGCGGAGCACTGGGACGCCTAGGCGCACCTCCCCGAGCACACCCGATTCGCGGCGGTTGAGTTGTTCGATCTCGAGACTCCTGGTCTCGACGCCGAGCCGGCCCCGAACGTCTAGGCCAAGCGGCCGGACTCTAGCCTGGAGATACGACCGACCGTAATCCTGCGCCCGTCCCGTCCGGTCTACGAGCGGGCGCTGCTCACTTTGGCCGGCGCTCACGCTCGCCTGCAGCCAGCTTGCCGGCCGGTACGTCACGTCGGCGCGGAGGATGGAGGTGCCGCGCTGATAGCCCGGATACTGTCCATCCACGCTTCGGTAGGCCGCCGAATACGCGAGCTTTCGTTCCCGGCCAGATACTTCCACACGGTACGCCTGCGATTGGCCAAATCCGCCAAGCCCACCGGCAATCTCAGCATCGAGGGCTGCTCGCCGCCCCCGCCCAATTCGGCTCCGAAGCGAAAATGTCTGGGCCTCATCGAAGCCGGTCCGCGCTCCAACCTGGGCGCTCACCTCGCCGTACGTCCCGAGCTCATCCGAAATCCCGTATCCAACACTGAATCCACCCGCTCGCTCCTGTACCACGCTTCGCCGCGAACGTCTGGCAAATCCACCGACGAGCCACCCATTTCTCCGAATTCTGGTCTCGACGCCAAATCCGCTTCGGTCAGGGTCCGTCAGGGGCGTGAGGCCGTACGCGCCATCGCCGGCAGAAAGGTAAAAACCAGGTTTCTCGTAGTACGCCCAGTATCGGTCCCACTCATCGTAGAGCGTCTGCTGGTTGACTTCCGGGACGCGCAGCTCGAAGCCGAACCGGCGGTCGCCGGCCTCGTCGATCGGGCCTTCGCCGTACGCCTGGATCTGGGGCTGCATCGATCCGAGTGACGATCCAGTCAACGAAGCCGACCAGAATGCCGGATAGGTCCGCTGGCGTTGCGAAGACGTACGTGTGGGGATGACGATGACACTGGCTTCGGCTTTTCCGTGGACTTGCTGTCCGTCGATTTGAGCGTCGAGGACCACCTTGATCGTCCGCCGCCGGCGCACGTCTTCCGGCGCTTCGGCCCGTACGCGGATCGACTGTTCTTCGGCAACATCGAGTTCGACCTTCGAAGCGGGTACGTCTCCGTTTCGGGAGGAGAGGAGAACCGCTGCACGGGTGTTGCTGCCGTTGCGGACATCGAATTCCAATTCAAACGCTTCGCCGGCCTGCACGAACGCCGGTACGGTCCGCACAGTGGTTTCGATAGCATACCGAGGCTCAACCTGCACGTCGATGTCCGCGAACGCTTGGTCCGCCCCGTGCATGACGGTAAACCGAAGTCTACGCACGCCTGGCTCTTCCTGGGCCGGGACGCGAACCGAGACGAGTTGCGCAGCGGGAGCCGTGCCGGCCAACGTGAGCGTGTCGAGCGGGGTCAGCGCAAACCATCCGGGCGGTAGCTCAAGGCTAGGAACAGCCTTGCTCTGCCCCGGGCTTGCCTGCGTGATCCGGACGAACAGCGTGAGCGTCGCCCCCGGTTGAACCGAGCGCGAGGCGTCGCCGAGGATTTCGACGGACAGGGCAGGCCGAGGAGGGGCCGGCATTGCCGAGAGAGAACCAGCCCAACACAGGCCGGCCATCAGGAGTACGGATACCAACCTCAACATGCCTCTAACGCGTCAAAACGTGGGCATTTTCGCTCACTCGATATCGAACGCGACCTGTGTGCCGAACACATCGTTTCCACCAGCATCGACCACCACGAGTGCCTGGTACGAACCGGCGGCAAGCGAATCGAGCGGCATCGAGTGCCGAACCGACGTGCCGGGATACATCCGCAACAACGAGCCATCGATGCGTTTCTGGAGCGTCCCGTTCGGATCATAGAACTCAGCCCAGACGGTCGGGCGGATCATTTGCTCGCCCGTGTTGGCCACGTTGACATCAAACATCAGCTGTCCGCTCTCGCTACTTCGCGCATCGACGCCGGCGAATTCGACGTTGCGCGTGCCTGTGCCTTGGACGTGCGTCGCCACCTGCACAGCATAGCGGATCACTTGCCGGACGCCAAATTCGACTTGTTCCGGATCGTTGCCGAGCGCGAGGGGGTCACTTTCGGGAATCGGTTCGAGCATGAGGATGCTCCAGTAGCTCCCGTTGGGGCCTCCGCCATCCGGCAGCTCGGCGGGAATCTCGACAGTGTACTGCAGCATTTGCGACGTGCCGGGTGGGATGCGGAGCCGGTCCGTGCTGAACTGGATCCACGGCGCATTCGAGCGTGTCATCGATCCAGGATCGCCGAAGACGTTTCGGCCATCGGACTGGAAGTCGTAGTCGGTTTGATAAACGCGAACTTCCCGGACGGCTGTGCCATCGTTGTGGACCTCGATCTCGCCTGAGTACTGGATGCCCGGCACTACGTCGTAATCCTGAGCCAAGCTGCTCAGCACGCTGACCTGGGCGGTGCTCCACGCCGGCAGCAGACCAAGCAGCACGAGTACAAGAAGATGGGGACGCTTCATGTTATTGGTACGTCAGCGTGTAGGTAACAATGTGATTGTCCTCGCCGGCCATCTGGGTGATGTTGGCGGTGGCGGTATAGCGAAGCGTGGCGCGGCCTTGCGCATTTCCCGGCCGGATGTCTCTGACGAAGTCGCGCGGCAGCATGCCATCGACCAATTCGACGCTCCCTGTTGGGATGCCCCGTTCTGCGTTCCGGCCTTCGACGGTAAGCCCATAAGACTGTCCCGGGACGGTCGTCGACACCAAGATTTTACGCGGCCACCAGCCTCCAACCCGCCACGTCAACGTACCGAGGTCTTGCTCGATGCGTGCGTTGCCGGTCAGATCAAACGAAGCGATGACGAGCTGTGCACTCGCCGCCTTGCGGAATCCGCCTTCGATGAGATACAGCACGTTTTCACCCGGCTTGCCTTCCTGTGCCGATGCCGTGCTCCAAACCATGGCCACGAGGGCCAGTGCCAAAAGCCTCATGCCTCCTCGACTTTTTGCCTGACGGTTGTAGATGCCCTCAAGAAACAAGTTCCACGGCCCATAGACAAGCCGACCCGCTCCTCAAGCTCAGGTCTCTTGCGCTGGACGCGCCGATTCACCCAAAAAAAGGGGGCCTGCAAGCTGAAAAGTGCTCGCAGGCCCCGAGTCGCCCGAGAAAAATGGCGTGGCCTATCGGCCGGTGTCTACTGCTGCGTCAGCGTGAACGTGACGACTTGCGTCTGGCCGGTTTCGTTCGGGTCGGCCTTGTACGTGGCGCTGGCGCGGTACCGGATACCAATCCGGTCTTCCTTCATTTGCGAACCGCTAAAGAGATCGACATCGCTCGTGGAGAGATCCGTCCAGTCCGCCGCGCTGTTGGTGATGTCAGCGTTGTTCCGCGTGTTGAGACGGATGGCGAGCGTGACTTCGTCGTCGTAGTAGGTCCCGTCGAGCTTGGCAACGACTTTTTTAGCATCGGTCGTGTTGCTAACGATGGCCATGTTTCCACCGCTCTCGTTCACGGGATCGGGGTCTTCGCCGGCTTCAGCGGCTTCGATGGTGATCGTCACGTCATCGAGCGTCGACGACATTTCGGTGATTTCCTTGACGATGACCGTCACATTCTGATCAGCCGTTTGAGCGATGGCGACTTGAGCCGCACCAAAACCGACGAAAACGGCGAGCGTGAGAATGAGCTTACGCATGATGTTGTCCTCCTTGTAGGATCCAGAGTGCCTCACACTCTGGCATATGTGGTTGCTTCCTAGTTGGGGTGTCCCGAGCACGGTTGCCTCGTGCGCTCGATACTCCAGTTCAACACGGAAGGTGCTACTGAGCTTGCCTCTCGCTCTTGCACGATCAGACCTATTACGAAAGGCGTGCCAAACTCAAAAACCACTGATTTTATACTTATCTAAGCCAAATAAAAACAAGGTTTAATTACTTATCAAAAATAGTGTGAACGTACCTCATTTGATATCATAATGAGGAAATAGGCTCAGTTTGATACCGTTTCGAGACGTGAGCCTGTCGGTTTGGCCCAGGCTCCACCTGACGGGCTCTCCACGTTCGCACAGGGAGCGCGTTATCCGGCGAGGAGGAAACCGTGCAGCTAGCTGGCGGTGGTCGTGAGCACGACATCCATCTCCTGCGTCGGCGCGTACCGGACAGTGTGCTCCTCGAACCCTTTCCAGACTTGCTGGCGCGTCATTTCGAGGGGGATAGCCGTGAGCGTGAGCGTACGGCCAGCGATCTCTGCGTCAAGTGCGCCCAGGTTGGGAGCGTTCGGGCCGGCAGCGAGGTGTGCGGTGACCTTGTGGCGGTCGTTTCCAGCGGTGAGATGAAGTTGGCTGGTCGACGCTCCGGTTTCAGTCTGCATGGCCGGCGTGGCGGTCAGGCTAGCAGGGCGCTTGATGATGATGGTCACGCGCTGCGAAACGGACGCCGTCGTCTGAGCGGCAGCGTCCGTTTCGAACACGAGAGTCAATAAACCGGCCAACAAGAGGAGGCAACTGGCGGGTTTCATTACGTAGAGGCGTAAGCATGTGTGCAATAAAGCTCACACCTAACGTAGGCTGTTTACTCGGTTTGTGAGGAGGGACAGCAAACCGAAACAGCGTGGGATTCCCACTGGAGGCGTGTAGGAATCCACGAAGTGAAGGGGCCCGGAGGCAGTGGTCCCATTCACTCGGAGGAGGTATTACACGGAGGCACTTGGTGTATACCCAGCACCGTGCCAATATCTACAAGTCACTATTAAACAGTACTTTGTGCTGAATCACGTTCGTGTGTACCGCCGGGTACATTCTCAAATCTGGGCTCGATCTCCTGTCCCATTTTGAAACAGGACCGCGCCTCGCACGAGTGTTTAGTATTTGGTGTTTAGTGTTTAGCTGATCTCTCCATCCGTCCATGCATCCCTGTGCTGATCAGAGCTTCACCTATCTTGTTTCTCTGCAAGCCCAGACGATCTAAACACTAAACACCAAATACTAAAAACGCCCCGATGCATAACGCATCGGGGCTCCAGAGGTGACGGGCGGAATCGAACCGCCGTACACGGTTTTGCAGACCTTTGCCTAACCACTCGGCCACGTCACCGTGTTTGCCTACCGCTTCCGTACGGTGGGCCTGAAACGTACGAATTTGCCGGCTGAGAAGCACGCCCGGCAGGACTCGAACCTGCAGCCTGCGGTTTAGAAGACCGCTGCTCTATCCGGTTGAGCTACGGGCGCGGATATGGGCCACCGGTTCGGATACAGGAGAACGTAGAACTGAAAAGTCGGGGTGGCAGGATTCGAACCTGCGGCCTTCTGCTCCCAAAGCAGACGCGCTAACCGGGCTGCGCTACACCCCGCGTTTTGGTGGAGAGGTGCCACGGGGATGGGTGAGAAGGCGGTTTTCCTTGCCCATTCTCGTGTCTGAACTCCACGCGGTACTAGTTCTTGACCGACTGCAGTTCGTCCTTCACTGCGTCGAGCTGAACCATGCGGGTGCGGTAGGCATATTTGCCGTTATCCTTCTTCGAGGCGAAAACGATCTTCGCCATCTTGTTTTGCTGCCGGTTCTTGTTCCGGTCAGTCCGCTGGTTCTTAGATACTTTCTTCGCCATGGTACCGTTGGTTCAGCTCGTCAAGGCTGACGAGGATGGGTTTCGGCTTACTTGATTTCTTTGTGGACCGTGTGCTTGCGAAGTACCGGGTTGTACTTCTTGATTTCAAGCCGGTCGGGCGTGTTGCGCCGGTTCTTGTACGTCGCGTAGCGAGACGTGCCGGGCGCTTCCGTGCACTCCAGAATGATCTTCTGGCGTGCGTCCTTCTTTCCTTTAGCCATCGTAGTAGGGAGTCATGTCTGCGGGACTCGCTCGGGCAAACGCCCAAGGGTCACACGCGGACGCCTTGCTTGCGGGCTTCGGCCAAAACGGCGCTGATGCCCTTCTTATTGATCGTCTTGATCGTCTTGGCGCTCACACGGAGCGTTACCCAACGATCTTCTTCGGGGATGTAGAACCGCTTCTTCTGCAGGTTGACCTCGAAACGCCGGCGAACCTTGTTGTTCGCGTGCGAGACATGGTTCCCGCTCATCGGCCCACGGCCCGTGAGTTGGTCTTTGCGTGCCATTCGTCTATCGGTAAAAACCTGTTCTTTGCTGCTGCTCAAATCAGCACATAGCCCACAAAAGTACGCATTCTGAGCCGGCGGAGCAACGTAGCATCCCATCTACCTTCCTGATCCGCCGGCGTTTCATGATTTTTTGGCGATCCGGCGAAGGAGCGCCAGAACCTACTCGTTACGGACGGCGCGCGCTGGCTCGACCTGCGCCGCTCGGTGCGCCGGGTACCACGCGGCGATGAGACAGAGGGTGAACACGACGGCCAGAACGGCCAACACATCAGGCACTTGGACGGAGACGGGGTAGGTGTCGATGATGAACGATTCGGCGCCGGCGAGCGAGACGAGACCGAACTCCGCCTGCAACCAGCACAGCCCAAGGCCGATCACGAGCCCCAACCCGCAACCCACGAGCGCGATCAGGACGCCCTCGGTCAGGAAAATCCGTCGAATGCCGGCTCTCGACACGCCCATGGCCTGAAGCACGCCCAGGTCGCGCCGTTTTTCGATAACGATCATCGTGAGCGACCCGATGATGTTGAACGCGGCCACGATGATCACGAGCACCAGGATCAGGGACGCGCCCCACTTTTCGAGCCGCATGACATCGTAGAGCGATCGCTGAATGTCGTACCAGGTCAACACCTCGTAGCCGGTGGCCGGCAGCTGCTGTTGCAAGACCCGTTGCACCCCGTCGGCCTGATCGATTTGCTGAAGCCGGACGTCAATGCCCGTGACTGCTCCTGACGACCGAAACAGCCGTTGGGCCTCGACGAGATCGACGAAGACATAATTCTCATCGAACACGGACCCGTAGTCGTACAACCCACTCACGCTGAACCGGACGTACGGAGGCAGTCCGATGCCTTGCGCAAACAGGCGCTCCACGCCGGCTGCAGAGAGCAACGCCACGGACGACGAAGCGCCATCGCCCGGAAACACCCCAAGGCGCGAAGCGAGAGGGGAACCCATGACTAGCCCTGGTGGCCCCTGGCGTCTTCCTAGGTCGAACGATCCGTACGTGACGCGGTCGGGGAGTTCGCCGGCAGCCGTCGAGTCCACGCCTCGCACGATGACGACTTTGTTGACATCAGCCGCGCCATCGTAGGCCAGCAATGCCTTGCCCTCGACGTACGGAGACGCCGACACGACCTCCGGCTGCGCGCGGATCAGCGTCGCGAGACTGTCCGCGTTTCGGAGTCCGCCCTCGGTCGATACCACGCGTACATGGGGATCAAACGACACGAGGAGGTCGCGCACGAGATCGAAGAAACCATTCATGACCGACAGCACAACGATCAATGCGGCTACACCCAACGTGATGCCGGCCACGGAAATTCCCGTGATGACGGAGATCAGGCTCACTCGCTTCGAGCTGACCAGGTACCGCCGGGCAATGAGCGTCGTGTAGCGCAAGGAGGGTTGGGGTGGAGGATGGAGGGGGAAGGGTGAAGGGAAAAATGGGGGAGGACGGAGGATGAAAGGTGGGGTGGGTTTTTTGGGGGTTTTCTTGGGGCAACATAGGGATGTGGAGCGAACCAGGGCGTTACCGGATTCGCTCTCAGCACGGCAGAACAATCACGTTGGCGTTCCGTTCTGCTACGCCGTGATCTTTACCTCGAACTCGACTCCGATGCGGTACGCGCTGGCTCTCCTCGTTTTTGGCCTCCTCACTTTTACTG